>DATKAU010000207.1:0-5352 GCA_035514655.1 Anaerolineales bacterium | reverse complement strand
GTATTTTTCCATAGCCCGGTACATTTCGCCTTGATCCGCAAAAGGCAGGCGCAGGGAGGGAGCGATCAACCACCATGCAATCAATCCAACCCAGATCCATAAAATGGTTGTCCGGGTGATCGAAAAACGAACGGTTGCTCTTCGCATCAAAGCTGCGAGCACGCGAGGCCACGAAGGATCGGGTCCTTCCTCATTTGCTTTTGCGATCAACGTTTTCAATTCGTCTTTGGGGATTGCAAAAAAGTTTTCGATCAGAAACGGAATGCTGAACTTCGACATGTTTTCAGGAGATGGCTGGCCAATTCCTTCAGATCTCACTTCAGGAAAGATTTTTCGCGCTTCGCCATCATCGAGAATTCGATAATTTCCCGCCTCCAAAAAATGATTGGCGTCGATCAGTGTTTTCACCCCTCCACACTCGTGCATAACTTTTATCAGGGCACACAGCACCTTGCGGTCATCTGCATTGATTTTGCTTTCCCCGGATTCCCAGTAAGCAATCGCCGCGCCTGTGAATCCCATGTCACCCATTTCCTCGCCGATCAACCTGCCCAGTCGTTCCTGTGAAAGCCTCCGGTTCAGACGGTGGGGATCATTGCTGGAATGTCGAAAAGCGCGCAGGGTTTCGCCAAAGGTTGCCAAAAAAATTTTCCTATTCAATAACCGCTTAAGCAAATTCAAGCATCGCTTGTGGACTTGCAGTGGACAAAGTCGTATAAGAGGCTCATCGATCCGAACTTTAACAATCGAATACCTTACTTAGCCTCCCACCTCACCCTCACCCGCGTGCCTTCCCCTGGTTTCGACTCAACCTTTATCTCGGCACCGATCAGGTCGGCGCGTTCGAGCATGCCTGCCAGACCATAATGCTTGTTGATGACCATATCGTCAGGCGGCAGGTTGATTTCCGTGGTGAAGCCGATCCCATCATCCACCACCTCGAGATGGATCTCCTCCTTGCGCAATTCCCCGGCAATGTTAATTGAATTTGCACGCGAGTACTTCAGGGCGTTTTCACAGGCTTCCTGCACAACGCGGTACAGATTGTTCTCAACGATATCCGGATATCTCCGCGTTTCGTCTTCTCTGATCTCTGCAACGATGCGGATCTTGTCGTGATGCCGTTCGGAGAGGTTATCTGCCAGTCCTTCGAGCGCGAATTTCAAACCATACGCAAGCATCGGCGGGCGCAGGTCGCTGACGATCTCCCGAACCCGTTGAATCAAACTGGCATACGCTTCGTCGAACTCCGGCAATTGGGAAAGCCCCTCCTGTTTAATAAGCAGTGCAGCCATCTCGTTCAACACACTGTCATGCAGGTCGTGAGCGAGGCGCAGACGCTCCTGTTCGTAGCGGGTGATGTTCGCGTGATACATCGCCTTGAGGCGTTCGGTCTGGATGATGTTGCTCAATGCCACCGCAGTCTGGTTGGCGAGCGATTGCAGGACCGGAATCTCCGCCTGTGGATAGTGATCGTCGGGGTCTCGGCGCCCCAACAGCCAGACGCCGATCAGGTCTGAACCGATTCTCAACGGGAGGGCAAGGTGCACCCAGTCGGAGCGGGGATCATTTCCAAAAAGAGGAAGCAGTTCGCCCGCCGAGGATGAGGCGAGCCATTCGGTGAGCGCTTCCTGCCGGACCTGGTCACTGGTCACCTCCCTGGACAACATCACCTGCGCCGACGGATTCGAATTCCGAACCACTGCATATTGTCGAATGAACAGGCTGGGGAAGACCTCGTCGCTGAGCAGATTCGTCAGGTCTGCCAGTGTATTGCTGGCAACGATACGAACAGAATATGATTCAGCCAGTCGTTGGCTGGAAAGTCGCACCCCCAGTAATCGTCGCTCCACGAAGGTCTGGAATACCGGGAATAACAGGATGCCGATACCTGCGACCATCACGGCGATTATCACGGTTGCAAAGACAATCGTCTCACGACGGATGTCTATCAGATCGGAGTATCCAAGGAACAGTAGGAGAATTGTTCCGAGCAGAATAAGAAAGAGGTACAGAGAGATTGTCCGATTCGTGCGAAGTTCCAAGCCGCCCAACTTCCGGCGATACAAAATATAAAAGTACGCCAATGGCAGAATGGGCAGGGTGAATACGGCAAGCGGTCCGCTTTGCGGAACGTTTCCACTCCCACCAGCCAGACTGATCAGGATCACAAGAATTGTTGTAAGGAGCGTGGCAAAGGCGAGGAAGCTCACTTCGCGCCGGTGATCGCGCTGAAAGACGAAATGGCTTATCAAAAGGAGGAGGCTCCCCGCGAATGCGAGAAACACTGCAAAAAAATACCAGGTACGGGGCACTGGCAGCAACAACTCCCCCACAGCAAAGACGATTCCTGTTGCATACAGAAAGACAGGCAACCAGCGCGGCAACGGCTTCAGGGGTGTGGGGAATATCCAATGAAAATGGAGGTAGACCGGCAACAACATCCACGCAACCACTCTCAACAACGTGGCGCTCGCCATGATTTGAAAAGCGGAAATGCTGCCAAGCATGATGAACATCGCCATCAGGTAATTCATGGCAACGAACAAATCCCAGCGCGCGTCTTTAGGACGCATCGAAAGCTGGGTAAACATCCCAATTCCCCAGAACGCATACGCCAGCCACCAGATATTGAAGAAGTGCGCGGAAAATTCGTCCCAACTGAAACCAGGGTAGACCCAGGAAACGGTCAGAGATCTTCCGTTGCGCATTGCATCGATTTCAATCGTCTCACCCGCTCCAATCCCCTCGAAGATATTCAGATTTCGGTTTTCGTGGAAATCATCCAGTGAAATCGAACCGATGCGCTCGATAAAATCCCCTACTTTAAGCGCGGTGGTACCTCGCGAATAGATTTCCAATATCTCGCCATTGGAGGGGTTGAAATAAAAACCCGGATACGGGGCGCGAAAGAGAATCCCGTATGTATAAGCCAGCAAAAAGACCAGCACGCCGAGTGAGAGCGGCACATCGTTCAGACGCCAGGTTCGTACGGATGGTTTTCGCATGGCAAGTGACCTTTCCACTGGAAACACTATGATAGATATTAAGGAGGTGCGATTATAGCGTAAGAAAAATACAAAACCCGCACAATTTCGTTCGTTCGACCCAAATCCACAAAGGAGACACCTTCCCATGAACATGCACACGTTTTACCGACAGCTGTCGGTCAAGCCGGCGGAGGAAAACCAACGCCGGCTCGCGGGACTGACCCGGCTCTCGCGCGCCCAGATCCTGAAAGCCACCAGCCAGCTTGTGTGGTACATCTGGAACGCCGAGGCACCGAACGCCTAATAAAAGACAAATTTGGTCTGCCAGGAATTACCCGGCGGACCAAATTATCATTCATGAACGGAGACTCCATGGATCTTTTCTCCAAGGCGGTTCAGAATTTTTCAGTTCTTCCAGTCATGGAATTATGGGATGAAGCCCAATCCATCTTTCGCCGCCTCGCATCCAGCAGACCAAGCCATTGGCTCCTCCCGGCGCGGGTATGCGAGGCGGTGGGCGGTTCGCCGGAACAAGCCATTCCTGCGGTACTGGCAACAGGCTGTGCACACGCCGGCATCCTGCTCGTGGATGACATGCTGGATGACGACCCGCGCGGCGATTATCACCGTTTGGGTATGCCCGGGACATCCAATCTGGCTGGTGCGTTCCAGTCGGCGGCGTTGCTCGCTGCATCGCGGTGCGCCCAGGATCAGTCCGCCGGGTTGTTGGCTATGAACAAGTTCAACGATATGTTTCGATGGACAGCATGGGGGCAATTTCTGGATTCGCAATCCCCGCCAGATGAAAACACCTATTGGCAAATTGTGAAAACCAAAAGTTCCCCCTTCTTCGGCGCGGCATATCTGGCAGGCGCGCTTGCGGGAGGCGGGACGGAGGAGGCTGCCCGTCAATTGGAAAAAGTGGGTTGTTTATATGGGGAGATGATCCAAATCCACGATGACGTACACGATACGATGGAAACACCGGCAAACCCGGATTGGATCCAGGGACGATTCCCGCTGCCGATCCTGTTTGCGTCGCTGGTGAATCATCCGAAGCGGAAACGGTTCCTAATGCTGAACCAGCACACTTCTGATCCCGACGCGTTGGAGGAAGCGCAGGAGATTCTCATCCAATGCGGGGCAATCAGTTATTGCGCTGAGCAATTGATTCGAAAACATCAACAGGCAAAGGAGCTGGTGAGCGGCATCTCTCTTGCGAATCCCGCGTCGCTTGTTTCGCTGCTGGATGAAGTGATTGCCCCAGTACGTGAATTACTCAAGGCAGGCGGCGTGTAATTTCGATTATCGACTTGCAGTTGGGACTGTGGGAGATTCCGGGGAAATCAACCCCATCTGGCGGGCTTTGGTCACCGCGGCGATGCGGTTATGAACACCCAGTTTAATATACGCGCCCGAGAGCAGGTTGCGGACCGTGGAATTCGAGATGGACATTTTCCTGGCGAGCTCCGCAGTGGAACTGTCGGGGTAGGAGAGGCAAAGGGAGAGTACTTCAAGTTGTCGTCTCGCCAGAACCGAGCCGCGTTCAGCCTCCCCGCCCCGCAGAAGCGCCTCCTTTGCCTGTCGGCTCAAGTGCACTCCTCCGCTGGAGACCGAAACGATCACGTTCTCCAGATCTCGCAGGATGGCTTGATCCTCCTTGAGGATGTATCCGCTCGCCCCGGCTTCCATGATCGCCCGAATTAAATTCCGCTCCGCATACATGCTGATAACGAGAATCGCCAGATCGGGATACTCCTGCAACAGGGAAGGGATGACATGCAGGATGGGATATGGATTCGGGTTTTCGACGGAGGCAGATACGCCCACATCGAGCAGCAGCACATCGGTGGGATGTTTTTTCAGGGTCTCTCCAAGTAGATCCCCGTAATGAATGGTCGCCACGATCTCGACGCGTGGACTACGATCCAGCCGATGATGATACCCATCCACGATGGTCTGGTGGTCGTCCAAAATCGTCACTCGGATTTTCTTTGACATCAGTTCTCCCTTTGGTGACATTCCAAGAGTATCAAAAATCCTGATAAATTACAAGTATTCCAAGCCAAAATCAGTACAAATGCCTAGGCTGGCAAATCACCTGCCTATTGAGGGCTGGCTAATGAATCTTTACAATGGTACTAGATGGGTTCAAAAACGGGAAGCGGGGTTACAGGGGGGAGGAAATTGTTGGAATGCCGTATCTGTCTGGATACGGCATTCTTTTTTGACTCAAAATCTTCTGCCGGGACATACAACAAAAAATCCTCCAAAGGAGGATTTCGATGAGCGCGGAGGGGATCGAACCCTCAACAAACGGCTTAAAAGGCCGCTGCTCTGCCATTGAGCTACGCGCCCGAGG
>DATKAU010000206.1:0-3091 GCA_035514655.1 Anaerolineales bacterium | reverse complement strand
GGAAAACCAATTTGATTCAGTTCCGTCGAGTCGCGGTGCGTTCCCCACAGCACGATCCCGGCAAGCCCGCCAGCCTGTGTTTCAAGGACGGTCAGATCGCCGATGCAGCCCTCGTCGGCGCGCCCGTTGTTATCGATCACCAGTATGTCGCCCGGCTGAGAATCGGATATCGCCTCGAGGAAGATATCCACACTGCCGTAATGCCGCACGGGACGCGCTCGCCCGGCAAGTTTCATGCCGCGCGAGATCGGGCGGATCCCCGCGGGGGCCACACGCAGCGGCAACCCGATGCGCAGGCAGGCATCGGCGATCAACGGGGTGGAGAGGTCGGCAAAGCGCGTGTACAACTCCGAATTGTTCATGGTTTGATCCTTTCGTAATTTTTATTCAGTTCTGTATAGCGCTTCTATCATCACTCGGCTTTCGCCGCAACCTGCTTAAAAATCATTTTTTCGGCGGGTTTCCAATTCACAACCACGAGACTTGAAATGACCAGTAACGACCCAGCCAGCAACTGCCATGACAAGTGCTCATCCAGAAAGATCACGCCGAAGATCACACCGCCCACCGGGAAGAGATAGGTCACCAGCGTGGCGCGTGTGGGACCGACCTCGTGAAGCAGGTAATAGTACATGAGCATCGCCAGCCCTGAACCCAGAATGCCCAACCAGAGTGCAGCAACCCATGTGATGGGCAGGGATGGAACCAGGAAGGGCTTTTCAATGAAAGGCGAAGTGATCCACATGAAGATAGCTGCCGTAATCAACGGCGCGGCGCCGCGCGCCAGTCCCGCCACGTGCTGTGTGGCTTTGCGCGCATAGACCGCGCTCCACGCATAAAAGACAGCGGCAAGGATCACCGCGCCCTGCCCAATTACGGAACTATGCGCGTTCGATGTCAAATCCCTGCTCATCAACACAACCACCCCGCCGAAGCCAATCAACAAGCCGAGAGTCTTTTGCACGGTCATCCTGTCATCGTTCAGCCAGAAGTGCGCGATCACGATCGTGAATAGTGGAACTGTCGCATTGAGAATGGACGCCACCGCCGAGTCGATCGTCTGCTCGCCCCAGGAGATGAAGAAGATCGGGATGGCCAGGCTCGTGGGACCGAGGATCGCAAAGGTGCCCCAGGTCTTCCAGTCGCGCGGCCATTTCACTTTTTGGTACGCGGCGATGGCGACCGCGGTCAACGCGCCGAACAGCATGCGGAACGAGACCAATGCCATCGGCCCGATCTCCTGCACGCCGATCTTGATCCACAGGAAGGAGGTGCTCCAGATCAAGCCGAGCAGGATGAAGACGATCCAGTGTTTGAGTTTCATAATTGCTCCAGAAACGTGTAAATCTTAGCCACAGAGAGCACACCGTTCGTGCCGCGAACCACGGCGGCACGCCGGTGCGAGACGGCAGAGATTTTGAGATTTTCTCAGATCTCTCTGTAGGCTCTGTGGCAGATCGGGATTAGTGAGAGATAGAGAAACAGAATCAGCCGTCCCAAAGAGCGAGGCGGGGTCTGTCGTCCGGTTATTCGATTTTGATGATAGGGGGAAACGTCAGATCAGGCTTTTAAATTCTTGCTCATCTGGCGGACGTGCGCGCCGCGCAGTTCGGAGGGGTTCATGCCGAAGGTCTGGCGGAAGGCGGTGGAGAAATTCCCGTGATTGGAGAATCCAAAATCAAGGGCCAGCAGGTCGAGGCGCGCTGCAGGCGATTCGAGCATCCGCTCGGCGGCATTAAACAGCCGCAGGCGTTTGACGTATTGGTGAAGCGTCATGCCCGTGTTTTGTTTGAAGACGCGGCACAGGTGATACGGCGAAAGATGGACAGCGGAGGAAATGTGTTCGAGGTGCAGGGGCGAACCGATGTGCGCATTGAGAAAGGTCTTCACGAGGTGCGTCTGTTCGGCATGGGCGCGCAGGGTGTTACGCGATGGTTTCTCGTTGAAGACGCGCCCGCGGTGTGAGGCGCGCAGGATTTCACCGGTCAGTGCGACGATGTCCTCCTCGATGACGAGCGCGTCGATTGCATGGCTGTCTCCATGCAGGAGTCTGTATTGAAGGATTTGCAAATGCGTGCTGAGAGTTATGTGACTGCGCTGGAACAGTCTGGCGGGGTCGTTCTCCACATCCGGGTTATGCGCCCGCAGCATCTCGATCAACAGTGAAGGCGCAAAGAGGAATACGGTGGATGAGTCGCTGCCGGAGATGGGATGGGTGATATCGTAGGGTTCGCCCATGTTGTAGAACAACACCTGGTTGGGGTCCGCGAGAAAGGTGCCATGCGCGTCGCGGCGCTGGTATGATCCGGCGCGCGGCAGGACGATCTCAAACCCCTGCGGGATCTCTTCCCCGGCGGGGTCGTGCCCTGCACAGCGATAATCGAGGATACGCACAAGGCTGGAACGGAACAGGGTGCGGACGTGAGGATGCGATTCCGGCATATTCCATTGACGCGGCGTACGCGGAATTTATTTCACCGTAATCCAGACTCCCGCCAAAACGACCGCCATCCCCAGGACTCGCGTCGCGTCGAACGATCGGACGGCTGCTCCCAACATCCCAAAATGATCCAACACTGTGCTGACGAGCAACTGCCCCGCGACAATCGTGGTAATCGCCGCCGCCACGCCCACGCGCGGAATCATATAGCTGATCGAGGCGATCACTACCAGCCCGAATACACCTGCGCCCAGCGCGTACCACGGCACGCTCCGCCAATGGGATAATTTACCGCCGCCGAAAAACAACAATGGGATCAATGCAATGATCGCACCTCCGATGTGGACGATGAATACACTTTCGAAGACGCCCAATCGCTGGCTGATCAGACTCGCCAGCGGACTTTGCAATCCTACCGCGATGCCGCCCGCAAGACCAAACAGGATGATGAGGAGGATGGCTTCCATGTGAGTTTCCTTTTTTAGCTGGATGATACCCGAAAAAAGAACATCCCCTCCGCGGGGAGGGGATGTCAGATGCACGTTCTAATTTCTATTTCTTCTTCTTTTTGGCTGGCTTTGCCTTCGCTACCTTCTTTTTTACGGCTGCTTTCTTTGCCTTTTCCACTGGAAGTTTCTCCAGCTCATCCAC
>DATKAU010000205.1:0-3857 GCA_035514655.1 Anaerolineales bacterium | reverse complement strand
AAAGGTCCAGGCTCAAACGGCTGGCAGACTCACCCAATGGGCAAGGGCGTAGGGTTGTGCATGGGACCCAACATGCACCCATTCCTGCACATTAAGCTCAAGGAACTGGCGGATACACTCGAGATCCCCTGGTTTTTGGATGTGACATATGCTCATTCAGGCACCGATGCCTACCCGATGCAGGTCACTGCGGAGGGCATTCCCACGGCGTTGGTGGAGTTCCCAATCCGTTACATGCACACGCCGGTTGAATCGGTGGCGGTTAAGGACGTTCAACGCGCAGGCAGGCTGCTGGCGGAATTCATTGCCTCGTTGGATATGAATTTTGTCGAAACTATAAAATGGGACGACTGATCTCTTAGCCTTTATGCCCACCTTCGGAACCCCTCAACTCAAGCTGCTTGAAAAACTTTGCAACGTCATCGCCGTCTCGGGCGATGAGGGCGAAGTGCGTAAGATCGTCCTCGACGAGATTAAGGATCGCGCAGATGATGTCCGGGTGGACGCGCTGGGCAACGTGCTGGCAACACGGCGCGGCGCCTCCCTGACTGGCGGAGCCGTATCGAAGGGGCGGGGCGCGAAGCGGATGCGCATCATGCTCGACGCGCACATGGACGAGGTCGGCATGATGATCGTCGCCGATGACGGAGAGGGAATCTATCGTTTCGAAATGGTCGGGTCGATTGATACACGTCATCTGGTGGGCAAGCAGGTTCTCGTCGGAAAAGATCGGACTCCAGCCGTGATCGGCGGCAAGCCGATCCATTTGATGGACTCGGGCGAGCGGATGCGAAAAGTTGCCATCGATGCGCTCCGACTCGATCTCGGGCTTGCTGGCAAGGCAACGATCGGTGATCGCGCCGGGTTTGCCACGAAATTTCGCCGTGTCGGTCCGTCGATCATGGCGAAGTCCATCGATAACCGCATTGGCGTCGCCACAGTGATCGAGTTGTTCAAGCACGCGCCGTCGAATATCGATCTGTGCGCGGCGTTCACCGTGCAGGAAGAGATCGGTCTGCGCGGTGCAAAAGTGGCGGCGCAATACTTCAACCCCGACCTTGCCATAACCATTGACTCCACACCTGCGAATGATCTGCCCGATCACGATGGCAGGGAAAATATTGCGTACAACACAAAACTTGGGCTGGGTCCCGCAATTTATGTGGCGGACGGTTCGACTCTGCACGACCCGCGGCTGGTCCGCTTTCTACAAGCTGTTGCCTCTGCTGAAGGGATTCCGCATCAACTGCGCCAGCCCGGGGGCGGAGGAACGGACTCCGCTGCGATCCAGCGCGCGCTGGCAGGCATCCCGGCTGTTTCCGTGTCGGTGCCTCATCGTTACACCCATTCGCCTGTGAGCCTCTCGCGCGTGGATGACTGGAAACAAACCTTGAATTTACTGCACGCCGCGTTGAAGAAAATTTCACCTGATTTAATTGCGAAGAAATGATGAACGGACTTATTGCCATTGTCGGTTCCGGTGAATACCTCCCTGTGATGGAGGAGGTCGATCGCCATCTGCTTGCCAGCGTTAATTCGAAAACGCCGCGCGTGGTGTGCCTTCCAACAGCCGCAGGTCAGGAAGGCGATGAGAGCGTCGACCGCTGGTCGCGTATGGGCGAGGATCATTTCAAGAAACTAGGCGCGGATGTGACTGCGATCCGCATCATCAATAAAGAATCGGCGGAAGATCCCCAGTTTGAATCGACACTCGAAAACGCCGATTTAATTTATTTTTCCGGTGGGAACCCGTCGCACCTATTCCAAACCATGCATGGCTCGCGCGCGTGGTCTGCCATGCAGAAGGCGTGGAGCCGGGGCGCGGTCTACGCAGGCTGTTCGGCAGGCGCGATGATCCTCTCCCAGAGCATCCCCAGTTTTCGGCTGGCACAGACTGTGGACGGGTTTGGGGTTTTCCCAGCCAAATTCATCCTCCCACATTTCGATGCGGTGCCGATTTTGTTCAAACCGTTGATCTTCACACTACGCAAGCAACTGAAGAAAGGCGAGAGAATGATCGGCGTGGATGAAAATACAGCACTCGTTGGCAGGCTGGGCGGCGAATGGAAGGTGATGGGGAAAAGCAGGGTCCATCTTCTCAACCGTCAAGGCGGCGAAGCTTTTCATACCGGTCAAACCGTACCTGTTTAAGAAATCATTGATCCGAATCGCAAGGACACCAACCCTCTCATGAAGAAACTTCTCCAACAACTCACTGAAACCTTCGGTCCCTCCGGCTACGAAGAGAACGTGCGAAAACTTGTGCGCGCCGAAGTCAAACCGCTTGCCGACGAACTCAAGGTTGATGCGCTCGGCAACTTGATTGCGCGCAAACGCCCAGCCAAAAATACCAATGCCGCGCGGAAGATCATGATCGCCGCGCACATGGACGAGATCGGGCTGATGGTCAGCCACGTGGATGCAGACGGGTTCGTGCGGTTTTCAAACATCGGCGGGGTCTTCGGGAAGTATGTGCTCGGGGGCAGGGTCCGCTTTTTGAATGGTACGCAGGGTGTGATTGGATATGATCGCTTCGACAAGGTGAATGAGATGCCTCCGCTCGATAAGATCTACATCGACGTCGGTGCGAAGAGCAAAAAGGACTGCCCGGTGCAGGTCGGTGATGTCGCTGCGTTCGATCGCCCGTTTACCGAGATGGGTAACCGCCTTGTCGCCAAATCCATGGACGATCGTGTGGGTGTGCTGGTCGCCATCGAGACCCTGCGCGCGCTTAAATCGACGCCGCATGATGTGTATTTCGTTTTCACCACACAGGAGGAGGTGGGTGTGCGCGGTGCGATGACCTCCGCCTTTGGCGTGGACCCCGACATCGGAATCGCCATCGATGTGACTTCCGCCGCCGATACGCCGCACGCCGCGAAAATGAACATGACCCTCGGCAGAGGACCGTGTGTGAAAATCCAGGATGGGGGGATGCTTGCGGACGCGCGCGTGGTGCAATGGATGATCCGTACCGCCGAGAAGGACAAAATTCCATACCAGCGCGAAGTGTTGTTATTCGGGAGCACGGATGCGCGAGCCATACAGTTATCGCGGGCGGGAGTACCGGCAGGGTGTCTTTCCATCCCCACACGCTACATCCATTCACCTTCTGAGATGGTGGATTTCACCGACGTGCAGAACTCGGTCAAGTTGATGACAGCCCTTCTGCGCTCGCCGGTAAACTTTGAGTAATCGGAAATGTCTGACTGGAAACGGACAACGAAGGAAATGCCATTCGAAGAACTGCGCCCGGAGTTGACCGCAGCGATCAAAAACCATATCGAACAATACAATCTCTCGGCGATAATTTGTCTGATGCGTTGATGTGCATCCAATCCGATTCGGAGAAAATCAATAAAGGATTGTTCGGCGGGACGGAGATTGTGTACGCAGGCGCGGCCCTCACCCCGCGCTGGTTGGTGTGGGCGGTGCGCGGAACGAAGGCGCAGACGGCGGTCCTTTCGGCATTACTGGCTGATATTGTCGTGCAAGATTATGCCCAATTGTCATTCGCAAAACTGGTCGCTGATACAGGGCTCAATGTAGGTGGGAAATTCACCGACGTTTCTGAAAACGGATCGGCGTTCATCGATTTGGGGATTGGACCTGAAGCCGAGAGATTCAAAGAATTGGTTATCAGCGCTGTTCAAGAAGCAAAGAAATAACAAAATAAGCTCCATCGGGGGCCTGTTTTGTATCAGATTTATACCCACGCCCACAACATCCACGAACCCAGCATGAGAACACCGATGGTGAAGCGCGCGGCGAACGACCATCCCCAGCCGACCATATACGCTTTCGTCGAATCAAGCGCGGCGGTGCGGTCGCGCAGCCGGCGATACTCTATGAGAAAC
>DATKAU010000204.1:0-12782 GCA_035514655.1 Anaerolineales bacterium | reverse complement strand
TGCCAAAGAACAACCCGATTGTGTAAAGCGCCTTCCAGCCGCGGGTCTTGAACAAGTAATAGGGGACAACGATGAATCCCGCGATGTATAAATACATGCCCATATCAAGATACCCATCCGTCCATCCGGTGCCATGTTTCCGTGAATCGGTAAGGAACCACCAATTGAGTGCCCAGTAAAAAGCCAGGGCGAACCCGTAATTTGAAAATTCCGAATAACTGCCTCTGGCATCATTAATCCCATTGAAGAATTGCGCGACAAAGAAGAAACTGCATAGATATAACGACTCCTTGGAAATTTGCAGGTTGGAAAGCATTGAATTTCCTCCTATTGGTCCTTGATTACAAACGACTTATTTGCATACCCTAAAACAAATTTTCCTGCTTCGGTTCATCCCCCTCCCACGCCATTCCAAATGTACATTATCCAATCACGTCATTCACTGCTTCGACGATTATATCTGTCACAGCCGAGGCGTCAACCAGCATATGGAAGTGACCTGCTCTCAATTCGTAGGTCTGCCAGCCAAACCGGCGTGCCTGGGCAGCTGGTTTTTCGTAGGGCGCGCTAAACTGGATGTAAATACACGGCGCGTCGGGCCACTCACGAAACACAGGAATAGGTTCTGTGAAGAAAGCCAATCCGCGCGGATGAATCTCTGCAACCAATTGATTGCGCAGATTTTCATCCGGGATAATCTCCCGCAGGTCTTCACTGCTCCATACTGGGAACTGGACGCCGCGCTTGAGTTCCTCCTCGAACCGTTTCGCCCAATCGGGATCTTCCGAGCTCATCAAGTCGAGTCGTGTTGCGCCATCGCTTGGAATTCCTGCATCTACAAAGACATAAGCACTAACAGGATTCGGGATGGACTGTCGTATGGCAGGCAACAAGGGTCCCGCGCCGCTATGACCAATCAGAGTTACAGGCTCATCTTTGGGAATTTGCATAAGCGCCTGTGAAACGGATTCGGCATGCTGTTTCCAATATGCTTCTTTTGAATCAGATGAATCTTTCAAGATGGGAATGACATCCTTATGTCCGCGCAGCCTCAATTCGTCGGCGACCAATGTCCATGTCAGCCCGCCGACCAGGGGACTGTGTATGAGCACATAATGGTGATACCTATTTGCCTGCCTTGTCAAAACAACGTTTCCTGCCGCGCCTCGCCCGGACCTCCCCACCCGTATTTCTTCAAATCCACTTTGTCCTTCACGAACACAATCCCCTCTTCTTCAAGCAGAATGCGCTGTTTCTCTGCCCCTCCCGGGCGGGGACTAATCTTTCCCTGAGAGTTGATCACGCGCTGCCACGGCACATCGTCGGGGCAGGCTGCCATCGCGCCGCCCACCCAGCGCGGACCGAAGGCTTTGTACGATTCAAAGTCCACGCCGTTGGGTATCGGTAGCATCTGGGCAATTTGCCCATAGGCGGCAACCTTGCCGCGCGGGATTTGGCGCACGAGGTTCCAGACTTGCTCGTAGTAGGCTTGCTGGTTGGGAGGGGATGAATATCTCATAATTTGTTTCCAATTTGGAGGGGCGGACCTGCGTATCCGCCCATAAAGGGCAGACACATGGGTCTGCCCTTACGGTTTATTCGACGAATTCTCCGCCGGAAATATTTTTCTCCATTAATTGACGTGATGAGTCGTATGTTAATTCCACTTCGATTTGCTGGAAACAGCGGTTGCCTCCCAGCAATCCCTTGCGGACGAGATAGCCGTTTCCTTCTTCGTTGAGGCTGAGCTCGTTGTCGAGGTCAATTCGCCCTTCGATGACTTCATCGCAGCGCGTGCATTTGATGTGGAAGGAGTAATACTTCTCCTGCGGCTGGCTCGCTGCGAAGAGATTTTTCAAGAAAGACATGCTGTTAAAATATCCATTTTTTCAGCGCATCCATTGCCTTGTAATGCGTGAGATCCAATTGCAGCGGCGTGATCGAGACGTATCCATTTGACAGCGCGCCGACATCCGTGCCTTCCTCATTGACGCCGGTTGGGGCGTCACCGCCGATCCAGTAATAGGGCTGCCCTCGCGGGTCGATGCGTTTGTCGAGGGCGTCGCGATATACGCGCAGTCCCTGGCGGGTGATGATATATCCTTTCATGGAATCAACGCTCAGGTATGGGATATTTACATTGAGAACAACACCCTCCGGCATACGGTCCTCGATGACTTTCTGTGCCACAAGCCTTGCGATGTGCGCGGCATGGCTGTAGTCTGTGACTTCGGGAGTGGTTTTATCCTGAGAGGCGAGTGAAAAGGCGATACCTGGTACGCCTGAGATGACTGCCTCCATGGCGGCGGTCACGGTGCCTGAATAGGTCACATCGTGCCCGATATTGGAATAGGGGTTGATGCCCGAAACGACGAGATCCACTTTCTCGATCAAGCCGAGCATGGGCAACGCGACACAATCCGATGGTGCGCCATCGCAGGCGAATGCGGACGAGCCATCGGCGAGAATCGCCTCGCGCACGCGCAACGGGCGGTGCAATGTTTTGACGTGCCCTGAAGCCGACCAGTTTTTATCGGGCGCGAACACTGTCACGGTGCCGAGTTTGCGGATCTCCTGCGCGAGGGCAAGCAGTCCGGGGGCGGTTACCCCGTCGTCGTTCGTTACGAGGATGTGCATGGATCACCACAGTTGAAAAGGATGTATGTGATTATAATCCCGCCGTTAATAACGAAACAATGTAGGGGCGGACACTCAGGTCCGCCCCTACGAAAATTATTCGATCACCGCCGCCTCCACCGATTGGATCGGCGGCAGGAAGTCTGCCAGCAGTTCCCAGCTGTCACCGGAATCGCGCGTATAAAACAGCTGCCCCGTGTTCGTGCCGATGTATATACCCGCATCGTCGAACGAATCTGTACCCATCGCTTCGCGCAAAACGTCGACATGTGCGGGTTCGGGCAACCCTTTTGTGAGCTGTGTCCACGAGTCGCCGGCATCGTTGCTTCGCCACACCGCAAGCCGTCCATCCACGCTCATATGATATTCGTCGCTTTCCTCCAAAACCACATAAATCGTTTTCGGGTCAGTGGGATGCACAGCGATCGGAAAACCAAACCGTGAAGGCAATTTGCCCTCGCCGATGTCGATCCAATCTTCGCCTGCGTTGTCGCTTCGATACACGCCACAATGATTTTGCTGGTACAAGACATTCGGCGTGGACGGGTGCATCGTCATTTTATGTACGCACTGCCCGTATTCGGGAAATTTATCGGGATTAAAATCGGCGCGCACGTTTTTGTTATACGGTTTCCACGTCTGTCCGCCGTCGTCCGTGCGGTAACAGCCGCCGGTGGAGATGGCGATGTACATGCGCTTCAAATTCGAGGGATCCAATACAACCGTATGCAGGCAGAATCCACCATTGCCGGGGAACATCGTGCCGCGGTGTGGATGATCAAACAATGCCTCATTGATCTCCCACGTCTCGCCGCGGTCTTGGGAAACAAATAATGAAGCGGGTTGTGCCCCGGCGTAAAGGACGTTCGGTTCATCGGCGCGGCCGGGCTTGATGTTCCACACCTTGATCATTTTCTCCGGTTTGTCCTTGATGCTCTCGCCGCCTTCCGAGCGGAATGCCTCCTCCACTGTGGAGGGTGGCCTGCCTGATTTAGAAGGGCGGGGCAGCGCGGGCACCTGGCGGGCTTGAGTCCACGTTTTGCCGAGGTCGTCGGAATAGTGGGTGGTGGGTCCGTACACGTTATGACTCACCGCCGCATGCAACCGGTTATCGCGCGGATCCAGCTGCATATGCATCATGTTCCAGCTCTTGAATTGAATGTCGCTCATCTGCCAATCTTTGCGCTTTTCATCGCTGGTAAAAATAAATCCGCCCTTGCTCGTCCCCACGAAGACCTTGACCTGTTTGCTCATCAGAATCTCCTTCTCTTGAAACTGAATATATGTTCTAAAAATCGATTGTACCACAAACCCTTCAGTGGCGATACACCGGAAGGGCTATTGCGACGAACTATTCATCGGATTAAGATTCCTGTATTGAAAGGAGGATATATGCGATCCAATCATTCAGTTGTTTCTATTGTTCTTTTATTTCTCATCGCTGGATGCAATCTCCCCTCGAACCGGACGCCCTCTCTGCCTCCTGCCACGCCGGCACTTGACTCTGCCTCCCCAGCCGTAACCACCCCGACAGTTATTCCCATCGAGACGCTCCTCACGTTCGCCGTGCCGACCGTCACACCCACGCTGACCCCGACTCTTGTGCTTGCCCTTCCGAAAACGGGACCGGTGAACTGCCGATCCGGACCCGGGATTTCCTATAACGTGGTAAGCGAGTTACAGGTGGGGCGGCAGGCGGAGCTGGTCGGCAAAAGCGCGGACCTTGCCTGGTGGTATGTAAAGAATCCCAACGATCCATCCACGTTTTGCTGGCTCGCCGCGGATTTCATCGTCACCGAGGGGAATGTGGATGCGCTTGCAGTGGTGAGTCCGCCTGCGATCATGGTGACAGACGTCAATGTGAGCATCGATCCGCCGGTGATGAATGTGGCGTGCAACGCGTTTCCGCGTCTGGTCACCGTCAATGTGCGGATCACGACGAGCGGTCCTGCCACCGTGGTTTGGCGTTGGGAGGAGGTCAACACAGGCGATATTTCTGAGGAGCAGTACCTTCTTTTTGATGAGGGCGGTATCCGGTCTGTGCAGGATCTCTATCAGGTGAAGAGCGCGCGGGATTATCGATTAATCGTCCGCACACTCCAGCCAAACGAAGTAACCGGCGAGGCAACCTTCAAGGCAGTCTGCACGCCGTGATTTTCCTGGAGCCGCAGATGGCCCCGCGGGTATGAAGGCAGGCTGTCATGGTCATTGCCTTTCAGGATTGGGAGGTGGGTAGCGGAGACTTGCAATATAATCGATCCAGATCGTAGATATTCCAACAACCCCGGTCCGGGTTCTCATGCTCAAGCACATCAAGCGGTTCCTTGTCCTGCCGGTATTTTCAGACGACCCTGAAAAGACCCGGCTTGCGTATTTGCTCAACGTTATCACACTCAGTTCGTTCGTGGCGGCGGCAACCTATGGTTTTATTGCACCGCCCGAGCGGATTCTGTTTGCAGGGCTTGCCACCGGGGTAACGTTGATCTCCTGGATGGCAATGAAAGGGAGGTTTATTCGGGAAGCATCCATTATTTTGGTATTGGGGCTTTTCTCAGTTGTCGCGATGGCTGCAACCGTTTCTGGTGGGGTGAGTGCGCCGGAATATGGTGCATTTATCGTTCCCATCCTGTTTTCAGGCTTGCTGTTTGGCTGGCGGACTACAGTCTTTGTGACACTTGCCAGCATCATGTTTGGGGGTTTGTTAGTGTATGCAGACCGGCATTCGCTTCTCCGGCAATCGCCTCCGTATGATCTCGTTACGATATGGATCATCGACAGCCTGTACTTTACCCTGGCCGGGGTATTTGTGGGTCTGGCTATTCAATTAATAAATCAGGCATTGCGCAATGTTCAACGTGAACTCGGCGAGCGTAAACATGCTGAAGAGCGGCTTCTTCAATTCAGGAAGGCGATGGATGAGTCGAATGACGCCATATACATCATCGACCTGGAAACGAGCCGTTACCTCGACTTTAACCGGAGCGCGCACGAGTCGCTTGGATACACCCGCGAGGAACTGAGTCTGCTTGGTTTAATGGATATCGCCCAGCATGTTACGAGTCTGGATGTCTGGCATGAACGGGTGAAACTTGTGGAGGAAAAAGGGGGGCTGATCTTTGAAACCGTGTATCACAGAAAAAACGGTACAACATTTCCCGTTGAAGTCAGCGCCCGAATGTGGGAATACGAGGGGAACCGGGTGATGATTGCAACGACGAGGGACGTCAGCGAGCGGAAAATCGCGGAGGGGATACTCCAGGAAAGCGACGCACGCCTGCGGATGATCCTCGAATCCGCCATCGATGGTTTCATCAGCATCGATTCCAACGGGGATGTCCTCGAATGGAACGCGCAAGCCGCGCAGATTTTCGGGTGGTCACGCGAAGAAACAGTCGGGCACAGCCTTGCCGATCTGATCATTCCGGAATCCCAACGCGAGGCGCACAGGCAGGGAATGTTGCGTTATCTCGAAACCGGTGAGGGATCTTATCTCAACAAACGCATCGAGATTACCGCGCGGCATCGTAACGGCACCATGTTTCCGGTGGAACTGGCGATCATCGTCGTCCCCGTGAAGGGCCGTGTGACGTTCGGCGCGTTTGTGCGCGATATCACTCTTAAAAAGCAATTGGAGCAGGAGCGCGAGAGCCTGATCAATGAGCTGGAGGCGCGGCGATCCGAATCGGAGACCCTGCGCGAAAGCCTTGCCAGCATTGCCGGCAGGCTGGAGTTTTCAGAGATCATCGAGGATATTCTCGATCAGGTCAAACGCGTGGTGCCTTATGATACCGCCTCCGTGTGGAGGATCGACGGGCAGATGCAAATATACGTTACCGGGCGGAATGTGCCCCCGGAAGTCGTTGAGGATCGGATTGCTTTTATTGTCAGCCCGGAGAATTCCGCCTACCCGATTTTAACCGGGGAGGTCCCTTATATACTGAATTCGAATGTGCAGGAGGAGCTGGATGATTTTCAGGTTCCACCCCACACCTACGTCCAATCGTGGCTGGGGATCCCTCTCAAAACCCGCGGGCAAATCCTCGGTTTGATCGCCCTCGACGGCAGGGAGAAAAACCAGTTCACCCTGCGCCATGCCGCCCTCGCGACGACTTTTGCCAATCAGGTCGCCATCGCCCTCGAAAACTCGTTATTATTTTCAAATTTACAAGCCGAACTCACTGAAAGGAAACAGGCGGAGATCAATCTGCGCCAGCGCGAGTCCATTCTTGCAGCGGTCGCCGAGGCGGCAAACCTCCTGCTGAAAACCCCGGATTGGAAGCTGGAAATCGATCCCATCCTTGAAAAACTCGGTCGGACGATCAATGCGAGCCATGCATATCTTTGCGAGAATCATCTGAACACCGACAGTACGCCGGTATCCACCATGACGTTTGAATGGACGGCGCCGGGGTTTCGCAGTGATCTAGGCGATCCCCTATATCAAAATGTACTGCTGAGAGAACCGGATTTTGAATCGTGGTTTGAACTTATGAATTCGGGCTTGCCGTACATCGGGGATGAAAGACACTTGAGACGGGAGGATATGGATTATCAGCTTGGGCGCGGGATGAAATCCCTGCTCGATGTGCCCATCTTTGTGGATGGTTCGTGGTGGGGAACCATCGGTTTCGATGACATGGTTGTGGCTCGCGAATGGACCGGCGCAGAAGTCGATGCCCTGCTGGTGGCGGGGAACACGCTGGGCGCCGCCATCAAGCGCCAGCAGGTGGAGGCAGATCTAAGACTGAGCGAGCAAAATTATCGGGTTCTGTACGAAACCGCCGAGAAACAGGCGCAGGAACTTGCCCTGCTTGGTATTGTGCGCAATGCCATTGCGCAGGAACTCGACCTGCCTGCGCTCCTTCGCAGTGTCGTCGAATCGATCGCGGATTCGTTCGGATATGCCCTCGTCAGCTTGTATCTCATCGGGGACGACGCGCTGATCCTCCAGCATCAGGTGGGGTACGAGCGGGTGATCGCGAAAATTCCGTTGTCGGAGGGCGTGGCAGGCAGGGTCGCCAGCACCGGCAAGCCGCTGCTGCTGGATGACGTGAGGACCGAGCCCGGATTTTTAAGGGCGATGGAGGGGATTGTGTCTGAGATTTGCGTGCCCCTGATCGATGAGGGGCGCGTGGTGGGCATTCTCAATGTGGAAAGCACCCAGGGCGTTAAATTGACAGAAACCGACATGAAATTGCTGGTTGCTTCCAGCGAGCATATCGGAATCGCCATCGGCAGGGCACGGTTGTACAGCAACGTGCAGGGTGAATTGGAGGCGCGAAAGAAGGCGGAAATCGAACGCGAAAAACTGATCGGCGAACTCGAGGTGAAAAATATCGAATCGGAAACCCTGCGCGAAAGTGTTGCCATCGTCACAGCCACTCTCGAAAAAGAGGAAGCGATTAACCGTATCCTGGAACAACTCGAACGCGTCGTACCCTACGACAGCGCCTCCGTTCAACTGATCAATGGGGACATGCTTGAGATCGTAAGCGCCCGGTGGATCCCGTCCGGCAGGGATGAATCAGACAGCCGGTTCGAAATCAACGAGGAAGAACCGGCATACCCGGTGTTGATGGGCAGTGCGCCTTATGTTCTGGTTGAGGATATACAACTCACGAGTCGAGCCTTCACGGTATCTCCCCACGATCGCATTCACGCCTGGATGGCTGTCCCGTTGAAGGTCAAGGGGCTGATTATCGGCATCATCGCGTTGGATGGATACAGGGTCGGGCAGTTCACGGAACGACATGCCCGCCTGGCAGTGACCTACGCCAGCCAGGTTGCCGCCGCCCTCGAAAACGCCCGCCTCTATTCGGACCTTCAGGCTGATCTTGTCATCCGGCAGAATCTCATCTCCGAACTTGAATCTAAAAACGCGGAACTCGAACGGTTTACCTATACCGTCTCGCACGATCTGAAATCCCCGCTTTTCACCATACGCGGCTTTTTGGGGTATCTCGAGCGGGATGTGCTTGCCGGGGACATGGATCGGCTGAACAGTGATATCCAGCGGATCGCCGATGCCACCGACAAGATGCAGCACCTGTTGAACGATCTTCTCGAACTCTCGCGCATCGGGCGCCTGATGAGCGAACCGCAGAGAGTTCAATTCGATATCCTTGTCCGCGAAGTGCTCGAACTTCTCCATGGGCAGCTCCACGAACGAGGCGTCCGCGTGGTGGTACACGAGAATTTGCCGGACGTGATTGGTGATCGTCAGCGTTTGCTGGAAGTGCTGCAAAACCTGATCGAGAATGCCGTCAAATTCATGAGCGATCAGAACAAGCCCTTGATCGAGATCGGCACGAACGGTCTGGATGATCACAAACCGGTATTTTTTGTGCGCGATAACGGCATCGGTATTCCGCCCGAACAGTTCGAACGTATTTTTGGTTTGTTCAACAAACTCGATCCACACACCTCCGGCACGGGGATCGGTCTCGCCCTCGTGAGGCGGATCATCGAGTTTCACGGGGGCAGGATCTGGGTGGAGAGCGAAGCGGGGAGCGGATCCACTTTCTTCTTCACGCTTCCGTCGGAGCCGCTGAACAATTCCGTTATATAATATCTTCATTCCATGTGTGGAGGAATCTTTTAATGAAACGAGCTGTAAGCATCAGTATCGGTTCGTCGAAACGCAACAAGGCTGTGAAGTTGACCCTGCTTGGCGAGGAGGTCAGCATCGAGCGGATCGGTACCGACGGCGATATGGAAGCCGCAGCCTTGAAATTCAAGGAACTCGACGGCACGGTGGATGCCTTTGGTTTGGGCGGCGGAGATTTGGGCGTCAGGGTGGATGGAAAATGGTACGCCCTGCATTCCGTGACACCCATGGTGCGCTTTGTAAAGAAAACGCCGCTGGTTGATGGCGAAGGATTAAAAAACACACTCGAGAACAGGGCTCCGGCATTTTTGGATCGGAAAATCGGCGAATACCTCAATTCACATGGGCGGAAGGTGCTAATGACCATGGGCGTAGACCGCTGGGGACTCTCGCAGGCCTTTTCGGATGCCGGTTACGAAACTATTTTCGGTGATTTCATGTTTGGCCTGGACCTTCCCATTCCCATTCACAAGATCAATTCGGTGAAAATACTGGCGTCGATCCTCATGCCCATCGCAGGACGGTTGCCCTTCGCATGGGTGTATCCCACCGGTGAAAAACAGGAGAAGCGCACGCCCAAATGGGGAAAATACTACGCCTGGGCGACGGTTATAACGGGTGATTGTCATTACATCAAACGCTTCATGCCGGATGACCTCACGGGCAAGGTCATTGTCACCAATACAACAACACCTGAAGATGTGGAAGCTTTCCGCAAGGCGGGGGTAAAATATCTCGTCACCACCACGCCGGTGTTCGATGGTCGTTCGTTTGGAACGAACATGATGGAAGCCGCGCTGGTTGCCGTCTCAGGCAAGGGACGCCCCCTGACATGGCCCGAACTGACCGAATTGATCGATAAACTCGGCTTTGAGCCGCAGCTACAGGAATTAAACTAATCTGTCATTGCGAGCCCTTCGACTTCGCTCAGGATAAACTCTGCGAAGCAATCTCCTCGAAAGAAGGGGATTGCCCGGCTGCAATCACAACAAGGAGAACTTATGGACGCAATCGTAATTGCCGGCGGCATACCACAGCCTGAAGACCCGTTGTACTCCTACTCAAACGGTAATGCCAAGGCGCTGATCGACATTGCCGGGAAACCCATGGTGCAATGGGTGATCGATGCGCTCGGTGAAGCCAGCCATGTGGATAACATCATCGCCGTGGGGTTGTCGGCGAGAAGCGGAGTGACCAGCCGGAAGCCGATCCACTTCGTTCCCAATCAAGGGCGGATGCTTTCGAACATCGTCGCGGGTGTGCATCAATCGCTGGAACTGAACCGGAGGAATAAATACGTCCTGGTCGTTTCGTCAGATATACCCACGCTGAAAGGTCACATGGTGGATTGGCTCGTGGAGGCTGCCATGCAAACCAAAGACGATCTGTACTATGGAGTATGCCCGCGCGACGTGATGGAGAAACGGTTCCCCGATTCGAAGCGCACGTACACCAAACTCAAAGATATGGAAGTATGTGGGTCTGACGTCAACGTATCGCATGTGCGCATGGCGACCGAACATCTTGACATGTGGGAGCAGTTGATCGGCAACCGCAAGAGTCCGCTCAGGCAGGCGGGTATTGTTGGTTTTGGCACTCTCTTTTCATTATTAACCGGACGACTCACTCTGGAGGATGCTGTGGCGCGCGTCAGCCAGCGCATAGGCATAAAGGCACGCGCCATTGTTTGGGAGTATGCCGAACCCTGCATGGATGTGGATAAGCCGCATCAGTTTGAATTACTCCGCGCTGATCTGGCAAAGATCGCGCGCAGGACATCCTCAAAGATGAGGCTCGCGGAAAGTCAGGTGAAAAAGACGGCAGGAGCGAAAAGCAAAACCGGCGCGGTGAAGGCGAACGCCGCCCGCAACGCGGCGCGTGCAAAACTCAGATCAAAGGCAACTGCCCGCCGCCGATGAATTTCCGCACCCTGCTCCGTTGGGATGCCCAGTACTCCGATCAAATGCGCGTGGCTGAAAAGCCAGGCGCATTGCGTTCGTTTGCCGCATTCCTGGCGCATTCGGGCGATTCGTGGTTTTGGGGGATCGGCATGGTCATCCTGTGGGCGTATGGCGATTCGCAATGGAAGGAATGGGCTGTCGTGCAGTTTGCCGGCATCAGCGTGCTGGCGGCTGTGGTGATGGTGATCAAATTCCTCGTGCGCAGGAGGCGCCCGGAGGGAGAGTGGGGAAGCATCTACCGCAACACCGATCCGCATTCGTTTCCGTCGGGCCATGCGGCGCGATCCTTTCTGATTGCCGTGCTCGCTTCGGGGCTGGGACCCGCGTGGCTGGCGATCATCCTGTGGGTGTGGGCACCGCTGGTTGGGCTGGCACGCGTGGCAATGGGCGTGCATTACCTTTCAGATGTAGCTGCCGGGGCGTTGTTGGGGATTGCGTTCGCGCTCGTCGGGTTGCAAATCTACGAGCCGTTGTTGATGTGGGTTTCAGGTTTGATTGGTATTCCCCTCAGGTAACTGGTTGAGCGGGATATTATCCCGCTGTACGTTTCACCGTTGCGATATGTTCCTCGATGTGGGCGAGATTGCGCTCCACCCAGATCTGCAGTGTGAATCCGCTCCCCAGCGTGGCATGCCGCGATTCGCGTGCCCAGGCCTCGCCTGATAACCCGCGTAACATCTCCGCCAGCGAATCAACACTTTCGACCAGACCGTTCAAAATGGCTTCCAGCGGCTCGTTTGCATTGTAATGACTTGCCGCGTGCGAGTCGGCGTCGAAACTTTCGAATTCGGGGTTATCCTCGGCTGCCGTTCTGCGTGCGCGCAGGCCATAAACCATTGCGTCCACATCGCGCGTGTGCGCGGCAACCTGGTGAGTGTTCCAGCCACCCTCCTCGAGCGGGGTAAACGGATCCTTCACGGCAAGGCACTGCACGCGAAACTCCTCCGCCGCCGCGACGAGATGTTCGATCAGGTGCGACCGATAATCGAGCAGTTCCTTCATTTCTCCTCCAGCAGTGAAAACACGGTTTCGACGATTGTATCTCCCGCCTCGTCGACTGCATAGACCCGGATGCCGTGCGGATTTAATTCAAGCGCGGCTCGATGTGACAGCGCTTCGAGTGCCTTCATGCTTGCGGCGAACGCCGCCTCGTTCCCTTCATCACGGCTTGATCCTGAAATCAAATTGACAATGGCACCCGAGCCCTGACTCCTCATCACGCGCCCCGTGGATTGGATCATCAGGAAGGCACCGGTCAGGTTGACGTCGAGCACACGATGCCAGTCCCATTCGTCCATGTCGAGCAGACTCGCGCGCGGCTCGACGGCTGCGTGGTTGATCAGCACGTCGATCCTGCCGAATTCGTCCTCCACCTGTTTGATCAAGTTCTGCGCGCCAACCTTCTTTGCCACATCCTCCACAAAGGCTGTGATTCTTTTGTTTCCGTTCGAGACCAGCGAATCCAGGTTGATCGGCGAAATGTCGTTCGCCGCGACGAGCGCGCCCGCCTCGGCAAACGCCTGCGCGAGGATGCGTCCACGCCCTTTGCCCGCGCCTGTGATCAGGATGACTTTGCC
>DATKAU010000203.1:0-4792 GCA_035514655.1 Anaerolineales bacterium | reverse complement strand
GTTGCGAGGAGGAGCACTTCCACAGGCTCAGTGTAAACTCCGCGACGACGAAGCAATCTCCTCAAACAAGTATACCGGGCAACAGGAGATTGCTTCGGGCGAAGAGGCATCGCCCTCGCAACGACATGCTATTCAAATATTGATTGTACCGCTTCTCGAAACACCTTTGTATGATACTCCACATCGGCCTGTACGACATCGGGCGAGATCAATGCCATGTTGTGGAAAGGAGTAAGAAGAATCCCGCGGTTGAGGGCAAAGAGATGCATATACCGGTCGAGTTCGTGGTCGATGGCGGCGAAGGCTTCGCCTCCGTTCCGGGGCGGCTTGGGGCGAAACCAGTATTCCGAGCGATTGCCGAGCCGTTTGACGATCCACGGCAGGTTGAATTCCTGGATCACTGACTCGACGCCTTCAGTAAATTTTTCCTGCAAGGCAATGGCTTTGGCATAGAATTCGTCGGTCAGTACGTTTTGGAGGGTTGCCTTCATCGCGGCAATGGACAGCGCATTTCCGGCCAGCGTCCCGCCGATGCCGCCAACATCCGCATCGTCCACGTTGAGTTTTTCCGCGAAGGTTTTAGACACTTCCTGGGTAAAGCCATACACCGCCGCAGGAACTCCTCCAGCGAGCGGCTTGCCTATCGTCAGGAAATCAGGTTGAAGGGCGAAGGAAGCGGTGTATCCGCCGGGTCCCGTGCAGATGGTGTGAGTCTCGTCAATGATGAGGTACGTCCCGTATTTGCGCGTGATCTCGCGCAGCGCGTGGTGGTAGCCGGGATCGGGATGAATGATGCCAATGTTGGTCATCACAGGCTCGGCAAGCACCGCGGCAACGTCGCGGGAAGAGAGAGCAGTTTCGAGAGCGGCGATGTCATTGAATTCGATGACCTTCGTGGTGAGACGAGGGTCAACCTGCGGACCCATGTTGTTCGGACGGGAAATCGGAGTGCCTTCTTCGTCGAGCGTGATAAGAGTTTCATCCACCGAGCCGTGATAGCAATAATTGAAGACGAGAATTTTCGATCGACCCGTGATGAGGCGCGCCATGCGCAGGGCAAAACGATTCGAGTCGGTTGCAGTGAGGGCAAACTGCCAATAAGGTAAACCGAAACGGCGCTGGAGTTCTTCGCCTACCCAGATCACATCCTCATACGGAAGCATGAGCGTGATGCCTTTTTCGATCTGCTCTCTCACGGCTTTAACCGTTGCATCAGGTGAATGACCAGTCATTGCGCCGGTGTCGCCGAGGCAGAAGTCAATATATTCGTTGCCATCCACATCGGTGAAGCGTGCTCCTTTTGCATCCTTCACAAAAACAGGAAACGACCCCGCCCACCGCACCATCCACAACATCGGCACACCGCCATGAAGCGACTTGCGTGCGCGCTGGTAGAGTTCGTAGGACTTGGGATGATTTTTGTGGAAAAGTTGTTCTTCTTGTCGAAGGAGTTGGGCGAGGTGGGCGCGGGTGAGTTCAGACATGATATTTGTATCATATAGGGGCACAGCGGATCGATTAATGGCTTCGGTCTTTGTTTGACCCGTTGTGCCCCTGCAATTTATTTGATGGTTTCCATCAACGCTTCCCCAAATATCTTCAAACCGTCATTGATCTGTTCGGTTGTCACATTCAACGGCGGGATCCAGCGCAGGGTGTTGTCGTAGGTTCCGCATGAGAGGAGCAGCATACCTTTTTCCTCCGCGGCATGGATGACATCCTTCACCATCTGCTTTTCCCTGGCACGGTTTCCGTTTGCTGTAAATTCCGTGCCGATCATCAGCCCCTTGCCGCGTACGTCGCCGATTTGCGGGTATTCTTCCTGCAGTTTACGTAAACCCGTCATCAGTTGAATACCTTTTTCAGTGGCGTTTTCCAGCATTTTCTCCTCGCGTATCGCGCGAATGGTTGCCACGCCCGCCGCGCACGCAATCGCGTTTCCGCCGTACGTTCCACCGATGGAGCCGGTCTCCACCTTTTTCATGATGTCAGTTCGGGTAAACACACCAGAGAGCGGCATGCCCGAGGCAATCCCTTTTGCGGCGGTAATGATATCCGGCACGACGCCGAAGTGTTCGAGCGCAAACCATTTGCCCGTACGGCCAAACCCAGATTGGACTTCGTCGAAGATAAGCATAATTCCGTGTTTATCGCAGATCTCTCGCAATCCTTTCATAAAAGATGCGGGCGGGACAACGTAGCCTCCCTCACCCAACACCGATTCAATCAAAATTGCAGCAGTCTCTTTCGGGGCAGTCTGCGAGGCGAGTAGATACTCCAGCTGCCCCAGGCAATATTGACTGGCTTGTTCTTCGGTCATACTCAACGCATACGCATACGGAAACGGGGCAACATAGACTCCCGCTATAAGCGGGGCAAATCCCGCACGGTAAATCGTCTTGGATGTGGTCAACGACATGGTGGCGTGAGTCCGCCCGTGGAACGAGCCGTTGAAGACGATGACATTCGGTCTGCCTGTGACGACCTTGGCAATCTTGACCGCGTTTTCCAGCGCCTCCGCGCCGGAGTTGGCGAAGTAGAACGAATCAATCGATGGCGGGGCAATCATCCGCAGTTCCTCTATGAGTTGCAGCATCGGTTTGTGGATCACGATGTTCGCCTGCGCGTGGATGAAACTCCCCGCTTGTTCCCGGATCGCTTCTACGACTTTGGGATGGCAATGTCCTGTATTCGCCACGCCGATGCCGCAGGTGAAATCAAGCAGCTTGCGGCCGTCGTCGGTATAGATGTACGAGCCTTCGGCGCGCTCGGCGACGAAATTGAAGATGCGAGTCCACGCGGGGGTCATGTGGGGAAAGTTATCTTGATAAAGCTGGTCAGCCATGATTTTCCTTTTCAAGAAAACATCGGTGGTTGAGTAGGCGGTGCTTTACCGCCGTACACTTGCACCTGGCGCAAGTGCAGGTGTCGAAACCACCAAGCCACAAACATATTTGGCAACTTGGTAGTCTCGATACGTCCTGCACCGCTTCGGCTTCACCGCAAACGAACACCGGCTCCGCTCAGCGCGGGCGGGACTACTCGACCACCGAATTGGGATTGTTACACAGGCAGATACTCTGCCGCCCACTCAATATCGTGCTTCTTCAGTGTCTCACGCGTCGGGATGCCGTCGGAGGTCCAGCCTGCAAATCTGTAGTAGGTGTCCAGGGCAGATTCGATCTCCTCATGGGTTAGAGCGAAGCCTGCGGTCGGACCCTCCCCCTTAAGGGCTTTGAAGAACTTCTTCGGCAGTTTGTCGGCGTTGCGGTTGAGTCCCTCACGGGCATTGAACGTGCGGAACAGATTCAATCGCCGCTCGCCGACCGCCATCAACTCTTCGACAGTGACGTCCCAGCCTGTCACCGCATTGATCATCTCGACGGTTTCTGCAGGACCGTACAACGTCCACGCGGGACCGAAGACGAACTGGCACAGTTCAACCGAGTCTAGCATCGAGTAAAAGACCTCAGTGAGATACGCAAAACGGACTTTCTCCTCGGTGAGGCTGTAGCCGGGCTGCGGCGTGCCAAGCCCGAGCAGTTTGAGGCGGTTGAGATTGAGGTCAGCCACGCCTTCTTCGTAATACGGATCATGTTCAGACGACTGGTGATCCGCGCCAAACGGGTTGACCGCGTAAATGAGTCCGAGCGAACGCTTCGCCTGCGGCATGTGCGCGGGAGCCTCCGCGCCTTTGACCGTAATGAGGAACTCGTCTGCGCCATTACCCCAGACTTTCGCAGCGCGCTCGGAACCCATCCCAAGGGTCCTGCCGAACCCGCCTTCTCCGGTGAGCATCATGGTCAACGCCTTGAGCATCGCATCGGCATCTCCAAATTTCAATTCAAGACCGCCGGTCTGTTCCCTGGTGATGACGCCGTGTTCAAAACATTCCATCGCAAACGCAATCGTCGCGCCTGCGGCAATCGTATCCACGGCGTATTCGTTGCACATCTGACTGGCAGTCGCAATCGCCGCCAGGTTATTGACGCCACAATACGAACCGAAGGTGCCGAGTGTTTCATATTCGGGACCACCATATTGTGGATCGGCGCGATAAGCGCCTTCCTTGATCTCAACCACGCGCTTGCAACGCACCACGCACGCATAGCATGTATCGCGTTCCTTCAAAATCGTCTCGACCATGCGCGCGCCGCTGATGTCTTCGCAATGCTCGAATTGACCTTCGGAAAAATTGCGTGTCGGTAATGTGCCAGACGTATTCTGGAATAACACAACAGTCGCAGTGCCTTCCGCCGCGAGACCCGGCATATCGGGATTATCGGGCAGAATTTTAGGTCCCGTCTTGTTCAAGGCAGCCAATGCTTTTGAATCGGCGAGTGCTGGCTTCTTTTTACCGCGCACAACAACCGCTTTGAGATTCTTTGATGCCATCACGAGCCCCATGCCGGTGCGCCCATTGTTACGGTTCGCCATCGAGACGAGCGACGAAAACAGCACGCCTTTCTCAGCGGCAGGTCCGTGCTGCAGGATTTCGATCTTTTTATCGCCGAGTTCTTCCTTCAATATGTCATCCACCTCCCCCGTCTTTTTGCCCATCAAATGCGCGGCATCGCGCAGTTCGAATTCACCATCCTTGATCCACAGATACACAGACGTGGCAGATTTCCCTTTAATTACGAGCCCATCGATACCCGCGAATTTCAATTCAGCAGGGAAGAAGCCACCACCTTGCGAATCGCCTCTGCCGCCGCTGATGGGCGACTTCGCGTTCGCATTGATGCGGCTCTGTCCCGAGATCGCTGCGCCGGTCGTCACACCCGTCATCAAC
>DATKAU010000202.1:0-4976 GCA_035514655.1 Anaerolineales bacterium | reverse complement strand
TCCTGAAAAATTTGCCTTGAACAAACGCTTCGAATCGATGGGCTGAGGGCTGTTCCTGATCATGCCCGGTGGATTCATGTTTATTCCCGAAACCACTGTGTCAAAAGGACTGTGGTCGATTGGGATTGGCGTGATCTTCCTTGGGCTGAACGCGGCGCGTTACATGAACGGGATTCGCATGAGCGGGTTCACCACCTTCCTTGGCATTCTGGCTCTGATCGGAGGAATTGTCCAACTATTAGGCTGGAGTTCCATGGACGGGGCGTTCTTTTTGATCATCCTCGGTGCGTACCTGATCTTCAAGCCGTGGTTCGACCAGCGTCAACTTTTCGGCAAGGCGGAACAAAGTTGAATCACTGAGCGCGAGCAGTTAAACTGGTAGCAGACCTGGGAGCATTTCACACCTTTTGGGTCTGTTTTTTAGTGGTAAGATTCTGCCGATGAAACTGAATCTTGCCCTTGCACAGATCGGGACCAAGCTGGGGGATGTGGATTCCAACCTCGAAAAACACCTGAATTTCATTGAGCAAGCCAAAGGCCAAAAGGCGGATCTGCTCGTCTTCCCCGAACTCTCGCTCACCGGCTACGTGCTGCAGGATTTGGTTGCCTCCGTCGCCCACACGCCGACGGATGACGACCCGATCTTCAAACCGCTGCTCAAGGCATCACACGACCTCGACCTGGTGGTTGGTTTCGTGGACGAGGACCCACGCCATCGGTTCTTTATCGCCTCTGCCTATCTCTCCGGCGGACGCGTCGTCCACGTTCATCACAAGGTGTACCTGCCCACCTACGGACTCTTCGACGAGGGGCGCTTCTTCGCGTGGGGTGATGCGGTCCGCGCCTTCGATACACGATTCGGACGCGTGGGTTTGTTGATCTGCGAAGACTTCTGGCACGCCTCGCCGCCGTATCTGTTATGGCTGGACGGTGCGGATATCATGTTGTTCTCGTCTGCGTCGCCGGGGCGGGGCCTGACGGACAAGGAGAAACTCGAGTCCGCGCGCTGGGTGGAGCGTGTGAACCGCGCCTATGCCAGCATGTTTACATCGTTTGTCGCGCACACGAACCGCGTCGGCTACGAAGACGGCTTGCTATTCTGGGGAGGCGCCACGGTGTGCGACCCCAACGGGGAATTGCTCGCGCTCGGTCCCTATTTTGAAGAAGCGCTGACCGTAACCGAGTTGGATCTCAACCAGCTCCGGCGCACTCGAACGCGCCTGCCCCTGCTCCGAGACGAACGGACGGCGCTGGTGCAAAAGGAACTGGATCGAATCCTTGTGCGGGAAAAACCATGAACAACGTTGACCTGGGCATCAATACAGATTTGGCTCGCACGATCCTTGTCGGATTCGTCAAGAGCGAAGTGACCCGTTCAGGTTTCTCGCGCGCGGTGATCGGCCTCTCCGGCGGCCTCGACTCGGCCTTGTCGTGTGTTCTGGCGGTGCAGGCGTTGGGGCGCGATAACGTGCTGGCGGTGCGGATGCCGTACAAATCGTCCAGCCCCGATTCGCTCTCGCACGCGGAATTGTTGATGGGGCAGTTGGAAATTCCCCATAAGACAATCGAAATCACCGATATGGTTGACCCGCTGTTTGCGGTTGATCCCGACATCACCAAACTCCGCAAAGGAAACATCATGGCACGTGAACGGATGATCGTACTTTATGATCAATCCGAAGCCTTCAAGGGGCTCGTCATTGGTACGGGCAACAAGACCGAGATTCTGCTCGGGTACAGCACGCAGTTTGGGGATGCAGCATCTGCGTTGAACCCGATCGGCGACTTGTACAAGACACAGGTACGTCAACTCTCGCGCGCCATGAACATCCCGGCACCGATCCTCGATAAAGCACCCTCTGCCGATCTGTGGGATGGGCAGACCGACGAAGGCGAACTCGGTTTCACGTATGAGCAGGTGGATCAATTGCTCTATCTTCTCGTTGATCAGCGATACAGCCCGCAGGAATGTGTGGAAGCCGGATTTGATGAAGAATTTGTAGATGTTGTTGTCCGGCGCATCCGGCGCAACCAGTTCAAGCGCATGCAGCCGCCGATAGCCAAACTCAGCAATCGGACGATCGGATACGACTTTTTGTATTTGAGGGACTGGGGGACTTGATGCACTTCCATTTGCCTCCTGCACTAACACATCGTAAATATCTCTATCTCTGGCTCGGACTGTTAATCTCCGTCGCCGGTTCAAACATGCAGTTTGCTGCAATCCACTGGCATATCCGTGAGTTGACCGGCGAGCCTGATCCGCTCGCGCTGGGCGGCATTGGGCTGGCGCGTATACTACCGGTGATCGTCTTTTCGATTATCGGCGGGCCAATGGCAGATAACTATAATCGCCGCAGGATTATGTTCATCACCCAGTCCGTTGCGGCGGTGCAAGCCGCAGCGCTTGCCTATTTTACCTTTACGGGTCAGATCACAATCTGGCATATCTACATCCTCACAGCCATTCAAGCCGCGACGATGGCGTTCGATCTGCCTGCGCGGCAGGCGATGGTCCCGAATCTCGTTTCGCGTGAGCATCTGCCGTCGGCGTTCAGTATGGGCACCATCGCCTTCAACACAGGCGCCATCATCGGTCCGTTGTTGTTCGGCATCGTCCCGGAAGGCGGGCAGGGGATCGCATACCTGTTCAACTCGATCTCGTTCCTGGCAGTCATTCTTGCCTTGGTGTTGATGGGTAATGTTGCGCAGGATACACATCGCGGCAGCGGTGTCAACTTGCGTGCCATGGCGGATGGATTCCGGTTTATCTTCAGCCGACCGCTGATCCTCTCAACCATGTTCATGGACTTCATCGCGACGTTTTTCGCCTCAGCAAACACAATGCTTCCGATCGTGGCGCGCGACATTCTAAACGTTGGCAAGTCGGGTTACGCCTGGCTGACCTCCGCACAGGCGATCGGCTCCGTACTTGCCGGTATGGTTGTGTCGCAGGTGAGGGAACTCCGCAGACAGGGTCCGATATTTCTTGTATCGGTGATCGCGTTCGGGATGGCGACCATTGCATTCGGATTAAGCGATGCCTTCACCGTCGCGATGGTTGCCTTGTTGTTGATCGGTGCAGCAGACGCAGTCAGTACGGTGATCCGCAACACAATCCGTCAATTACAGACCCCTGATCACATCCGGGGGCGGATGATCAGTGTGAACCAGATCTTCTTCATGGGAGGTCCGCAATTGGGTGAGGTGGAGGCGGGCATCGTCGCCTCGTTGTTTGGAGTGCCGTTCGCCATTGTCAGCGGCGGGATCGGCTGTATCCTCGGCATGTTCCTGATCATCTGGAAGTGGCCCCAACTTGTTTCGTATAACGGAGACGAACACGCCCTTGTACCATCCCCGGCAGATTGACGGAATCCTTGCGGTTTGCCTACGATCTGCGAATCGGTGTTGACTCTCATTCAGAATGGTACTATACTGCGCACATTGAGGTACTCGTCCCATGCGAGCAGATCACTCAAAGGCACGAACAGACTGACCGGAAAGCACGCGCGTCTTCGCGTGCTTTTTTATTTCCCACCTCGAAAGGAGATCAGACAATGGACTATGGCATGATCGGCAAGCGAGAGAAGGCAAAACGGTATGCGGAGGAGCGGAGCCGCTTCCTCTTCAACAAGTTCGATCTGACGTTTCATGGGACCAACAATAACCACCAGGTCAGTTTCGATAACGGCAGGTACACCTGTGATTGCGAGTTCTTTGTGACCCACCACCGCTGCGCGCATACCATGGCTCTCGAAATCCTGTTGAAAGACATGGTGCCGGAGACGGTCGAAACCTAGCTGCCAATTGCTCCTGTTTCGAACCGCCCTCCCTCCCTGGAGGGCGGTTCTTTTTCTCGTATGAAAAATTAATGAGAATTCTCGGAAATTCCCGCTTTTGGATTACAATTTTCCCCATGATGAATAATATCTCCCGGCGTGACTTTCTCAAACTCGGCGGCTTGAGCCTGGGGAGTCTCGCGTTTTCTCCTTCGCTTGGTAATCTAATCGATTTCGACGATAGCAGCTACGTGCGCGTGGCAACTGACTCGGTCAGTGTGTATACCAGGCCCAGCGATGAAAGTTCCATTGTTTCCACGTGGTATCGCGACGAATTACTGCATGTATATGGGGAGGTGGAGGCGCAGGAGCCCGCGCATAATCCGGTCTGGTATCGGGTGTGGGGTGGGTATATCCACCGGGCGCGCCTGCAGCCTGTGAAGGTGCTCCTCAATAAAACATTGCCATCCATCGAAGAGGGAATGCCGAGGCTGGTGGAAATGACCGTTCCATTCAGCACCCCATGGCGCACCAGCCAGATTTACGGCTGGCAGCAGTTGGGTTTCCGTCTGTATTTCGGATCCGTGCATTGGGCGGAGGCTATCGAGCCGGGTCCCACCGGAGAACTTTGGTATCGCATCTACGACGATTTGACGGGTTTTCCGTATTACATCAACCCGCTCCACGTACGGCCCCTGCCTCTGGATGAACTATCCGCGATTACGCCCGAGATCCCTCTCGAAAGCAAGCGCATTGAAGTCAATTTGACCACGCAGACACTGACTGCCTATGAATTCGACAAGCAGGTGTTGAAAACCACGATCTCCACCGGCATTCCCAACGGTCCGCGTGATGCTAGCGGTCTCTCCACGAAAACGCCTGCAGGTGATTTCCGCATTCTCGACAAGATGCCCAACAAACATATGGGTGATGGGAATCTGTTTGCCGACTTCACCGATTATGAACTCCCCGGTGTACCATGGACGAGTTTTTTCACCTTGCAGGGTCATGCATTTCATGGGACGTACTGGCACCAGAATTTCGGAGTTCCCATGAGCCGCGGCTGTATCAACATGCGCACCGCGGAGGCGAAATGGCTGTTCCACTGGGCGCTCCCGAAGCACGAGCTGGGCAAATCCTTCAATCGCGGGTTTGGCACCCTCGTGCGGATCTACTATTAAAACATGCCCGAATTAG
>DATKAU010000201.1:0-10330 GCA_035514655.1 Anaerolineales bacterium | reverse complement strand
CCTGGCTCAGCGGTAGCTGGGAAATCTTGACTTCCAAACGGGCCGCTCTATCTATGGCTGCCTAACAACTTTTGAGTGCTCCCTTAATGAAAAATCAGCCCCAGAGACCGCTTAGAATTTGAGATGTTTCTCAGAGTCTCTGTGATCTCTGCGGCTAAATAGGCTATTGCGATTTCCTATGAATATTTCCGGATCGCCAGCACGGCATTATGACCGCCGAAGCCGAAAGCGTTGCTGATCGCCAGATCGATCTGCTTCTCGCGCGCCTTGTTGGGGATGTAGTCCAGATCGCACTCCGGATCGGGGGTTTCGTAATGGATGGTGGGCGGCAGAATACCCTCCCGCACCACCTGCACACAGAAGATCGCCTCCAGCGCGCCGGTAGCGCCCATCATGTGCCCGGTCATCGATTTGGTGGAGGAGATCGGGATGGTATACGCCTTTTCGCCGAACGCTGCTTTCACCGCGCGTGTTTCGGATTGATCATTCAGCTGCGTACCCGTGCCGTGGGCATTGATATAACCAAGGTCGTCATCGTTTGCCTGCGCAGAATCCATCGCCATACGCATCGCCGCCGCGCCTCCTGCACCATGTTCATGCGGCGCGGTGACGTGGTACGCGTCAGCAGTGGAGCCATAACCGGCCAGTTCCGCCAGGATGGCCGCGCCGCGCGCCCGGGCATGCGACTCGCGCTCGAGCACGAGAACCGCGGCACCCTCCCCCATTACCAGCCCATCACGGTTTTTATCGAACGGCTGGGGAGTCATCGAATAATCGTCGTTGCGGCGCGACATCGCGCCCACCCGGTCGAATGCGGCAACCGCCACACTACAGACCGTTGTCTCTGCCGCGCCGGCAAGCACCGCATCGAGCATGCCGGCCCGCAGCATCATGAATGCCATACCAATCCCATCCGATCCGGATGCACAGGCAGATGCCACCGACAGGGAAGGACCCTTGATTTGATGATCGATGGCGATCATCCCTGCCGCGCCGTTGGGCATCATCATCGGGATCGAAAACGGACTCACGCGCCGCGGTCCCTCTATATGGGTGGTGAGTACGGCATCCTGCAGCGATTTGATCCCCCCAATCGCGGAGGCGACGAGCACGCCGATCCGGCCCGCATTGGCATCCGTAACCTCCAAACCCGAATGCTGCATCGCCTCATTCGCCGCCGCCGCACCCAGCTGCTCATACCGATCACGGCGGCGCGCCTCTTTGCCATCCATATATTTTTCCGGATCGAAGTTTTTCACCTCGGCTGCGATGTGCACGCCCATCGGAGAAGAGTCGAACAACGTGATCGGACCCACACCCGATACGCCATTAATCACATTCGTCCAGGATTCCTGCACATTCAAGCCCAGTGAATTGACCGTTCCCATCCCGGTGATTACCACTCGTTCCATTCTTCCTCACGTTTCTTAATTTTTCTCATACGCAATAAAACCCTCAACGGGACATCAGGTCACGCCTTCGCTTCGCAGCCAGCCGACGCTTGATCCTCTCCGAACAGGCACGCCTTGCCTTGACATTCCCTATTCACCCGCCTTCGGAATGTACTCCCCTTCCACCCAAAACTCACCGCCCGGGCTGACTTCTTTTTTCCAAATCGGCACGATCTCCTTTAAGCGATCAATGCCATAGCGCGCCGCATCGAATACACCGGTATCGCGATGCCCGGCAGTGCAAGCGATCAGCACCGTCGGCGTCTTCGGGTACAGCTTGCCGATCCGCTGGACGATCGCGATCCCCTCGACGACAGGCCATTTCGCGCGGATCTCCTCCACCACCTGCTTCATCTTCGCTTCCGCCATCGGGATGTAAGCCTCGTATTCGAGATATTCCGTCTCGCGAACCTCGCCGCGTGTAGTTTCCCCTCGAACCATGCCGGTAAAAATCGCTGCCGCGCCTGTGGATCTGAGCGTGATCTGCGCGAGCAGATCGTTCAAATCTATTTCATCTTCGGTTATGGAAAAAACGGTCGGCAGACTCGAAGATTGCATGGCGATAATCAACCGCCTGAAACGGGCGGGAACATGCCGATCTCAGCGTTTGCAGGAATCACAGCCTCATCGAACGCGTATTCGCGGTTAATGGTGATCAACACGCTCTTCATCGACTCCTTCACCTTGGGGTAATCATCCGCAAGCTTGTCTTTCAAACCCTGGATGGTCAGGGTGTCAGGCACATCCAATTCGAGCAGCTTCAACCCCATCCGCTCCCGGATGGTGGCAAAGAATAACAATTTCACATGGTTAGTCATTTCTAGATCCAGACGTCATTTGGGGCTGTTTTCTCACTACGAACGTCACCCGTATTTACGGTGCCCGCAGGCTCCACCAATAAGATGTGGCATTCGGATTCAGTCTGCGGCTTATGTTCCACGCCTTTGGGTACGACATACATCTCGCCTTCGTTCAGTGTCAACACGCCGTCGCGAAAATGAATATCCAACCTCCCTTTGAGGACCAGAAATACCTCATCTGTTTCCGGGTGATCGTGCCAGACGAACTCACCGTGCACCTTGACCACCTTGAAATGATAGTCATTCATCTGTGCGATGATTTTTGGAGACCAGCGTTCTGGGAACTTCGAGAGTTTCTCTTGAAGATTTATCGGCGAATATTCCATATTTTCCATTTACCCGTTTGCTTCCTCATTCACCACATCCCCGGACTGCCCGCCATGTTTCTCGATGAGCCGGATATTTTGAATCCGCATGGTTTTTTCGGCAGCTTTCGCCATGTCGTAGACCGTGAGTGCGGCAACCGAGACGGCAGTGAGCGCCTCCATTTCGACGCCGGTTTTGCCCACTGTCTTGGCGGTGGCTGTGACGATCACTCCAGGCAGGGAATCGTCGAGGACGAGGTCCACATCGATTTTGGAGAGAGGGAGCGGATGACATAACGGGATCAAGTCCGAGGTCCGTTTGGAGGCGGTAATGCCCGCGATCTGCGCGATGGTCAGCACGTCGCCCTTCTTGATTTGGCCGGCACGGATCAGCTCAAGTGTCTCGCGTTTCATGTGGACTTCGCCGCGTGCAACCGCGATCCGCTCGGTATCGGGTTTGTGGCTGACGTCCACCATCGAGGCGCGGCCGTGTTCGTCGAGATGTGTCAATTTGGATGGCATGGGTCGATTATAATTCAAGCCTTATGGAAAATTTACTGGGACGCCAGTTGAACTATACGGTCCAAACGCCTGTCTATGAGGGGCCACTTGACCTGCTGCTCGATCTGATTGAGCGAGCCGAGCTGGATATCACGGCGGTCTCGCTGGCGCTGGTGACCGACCAATACCTCGCCTACCTCAGCGGACTGGAGGAACTCAACGCCGACGAAATCTCTGCGTTCCTGGTGATCGCAGCGAAATTGCTCCAGATCAAATCGGAGGCGTTACTGCCGAGACCGCCCGCCCGTGAACCCGGCGAGGAGGATGCGGGTCGATCGCTTGTGGATCAATTGAAGCTGTACAAACGTTTCAAGGAGATCGGCGGGTGGCTGTACACGCGCCAGGACTCCAGCCTCCGGACCTTTCTACGGATCGCGCCTCCGCCGAAAGTTGAACCGAAACTTGATCTCTCCAACCTCACGCTCGATAAATTGATCGCCGCGGCAGAAACTGCCTTCGCGAGAGAGAAACAAAAGGAACCACTCGCCTCGATCATCGCCCCGCCGAGCGTTACCATCCGCGAAAAGATCGACTTGATCTCGAAGACTCTGCGCGATGTGCAGCGCTCCACCTTCCGTGCCCTGCTAAACAACGGCGCCTCGCGGCTGGAGATCGTCGTCACCTTTCTCGCCTTGCTGGAACTGATCAAACGTTATCGCATCGATGCGCACCAGGAAGGTCTGTTCAGCGACATCGAGATCAACCGTATGAAAGACTGGAAGGACGATGAAGACCTCGATCTTGAGTTTGAGTAGAGCGAGATAATATATCGCTCAACGCTTCGAAATTTTTCGGTTTGCAAACCAAAGCCCCAACAACGTCCCCAGGTTATCGAAAATCAGTATATCCCAAGCAGACGGGCCGCGCCCGGGCACGAAGGATTGATGGAACTCATCCGTAACAGCATATGCCACTGCGAGCAGCCAGGCATACCAACGGTGTTTAGCCTGCATTCCAAGCGCATACCAGTAACTCGCACCAAGGATAGCATAACCCAGCACATGGCCTGATTTTTTGATCAACCGGTCCGCCCAATCGAATTGAGGCAGCTGCTCTGAAGGCAGCGACGAAAACCAAAAGATGATTCCCATGATCAGCAGTGCGGGAAGCCAGCGAACGGGTGAGAATTGCTTCATGTCTGTTCAATAAAAAAGCCATCGCCGTCTGTGACGATGGCTTTTCGCATCCACCAACCGATTATACGTCTTCCAATCGAACCGAAACCGTCCGGGAGCCATCGCCGAGATCGACACTTTGAATCACAACCGCCTTGCCGCTCGGGTCGCCGTCGAAGACCATACTGAACGTGCCCTCCGCCACAACCGTGAGCAGGCTGCGCTCGGTATATCCCTGCGAAACATACTCTGTGCGATAAAACGCCATCACATCTTCCAACGACAGGTTGGTGTAATACAGCACGCTCCCGTCACCGATATCGATCACGTTGTAGGCATCGGCCGTAATGGGGAAGCCTGATGCAGACGAGGCAGAGTTCCCGCCGCCGCTCGAACCGCCCTGTTCCGTTGGGATTGAGCTATCACCTCCGCCGGGGGAGGTGGTATCGTTTCCTCCAGAGAATCCCTGGCAGGCGAGGGACGCGAGGATCAAAACTGCCAATGCAAAAAATATCCGGTGTTTTTTCATGGTTTCTCCTATAGTCGGGATTCAGCATTCTATCATTTCAGGCCGGAATTGCAACGAGTACAATCGGGTCAATGATCGAACAAAACGAAGTCGTTCTGAGGACTGGCGATGGCTGGATGCATTATTCGAATCCGCAGCGCGTGATCCTTGCCGAACAATTGCGGGATGTGCTGCCTGCATTGCGTGAGATCGAAGATCGGGTCAACGGGGATGGCTGGCACGCTGCGGGATTCCTCAGTTACGAGTCCGCCCAGGCATTCGACGAAGCGCATCGTACAAAGCCCGCGGCTGGATTTCCCTTCCTGTGGTTTGGACTCTACCCTGAGCCCCGCCTCATATCCCTCCCCAAACCTGGATCAGCCAAACCCGCATTGACCTGGACCCCCACTATCGACCGCGGCACGTACAACTCCGCCATCGACCTGATCAGGGATCACATTGCACAGGGCCGCACCTATCAGGTCAATTACACAATGCGGTTGACTACAGAGTTCGCTTCCGATCCCTGGAACTTCTTCCTCCACCTTGCCCAAGCACAAAATAGTCACGCAGCCTACATCGACACGGGAAGATATGTCATCTGCTCAGCGTCGCCGGAACTATTCTTCCACCTTGACGGTGAAACGATCTCCTGCCGCCCGATGAAGGGGACAACACGTCGAGGACGCACCACGCGTGAAGATCTGGAGCAGGCGGAATGGTTGAGGATCTCTGAAAAGAACCGCGCCGAGAACGTGATGATCGTGGACATGATCCGCAACGATCTGGGTCGGATCGCGAAGACCGGCAGTGTACACGTCCCCGAATTGTTTACAATTGAAAAATATCCTACACTTTGGCAGATGACTTCAACAGTTCAAGCAAAGACCGACTCTTCGTTGACACACATTTTCCAGGCATTGTTCCCATGCGCTTCTATCACTGGAGCGCCAAAAGTGAGGACGATGCAGCTTATCTCGGAACTTGAAACAACACCGCGCAAGATTTACACAGGGAGCATTGGTTTCCTTGCGCCGAATCGCAAAGCGAGCTTCAACGTTGTCATTCGCACCGCGCTGATTGACCGTGAGGCTCAATTGGCAGAGTACGGGGTTGGCGGAGGCATCGTCTGGGATTCGACCAGCGCGGACGAGTATGAGGAAGCCCTGCTCAAAGCTCGCGTGCTTACAGAGTCTTCGCCGGAATTTTCACTATTCGAAACCATGTTATGGACTCCCGAAGAAGGATTCTTTTTGAAAGAGAAACATATTGCGCGCTTGTTGGATTCAGCAAGTTATTTTGACATTCCTATTTCATCCCAACTCCGGTGGTCGAGTAGCCCCGAACCCCCGAAGGGGGCGAGTGGCGTATCGAGACCACCACTTCCAAAAGAAATCATCGAAACATACCTGCATGATATTTCCTCCCAATTCACTTCCCCGCAACGCGTGCGGCTGCTGCTCGATAAACATGGAAATCTGAGTCAGGAAGCAAAAACGTTTCAAACTTCGGAAGATCATCCACCCATGAAGGTCTGCCTTGCAAAAGAACCCATCCATTCAGGCAATGTGTTTCTTTATCACAAGACCACAAACCGGGAAGTTTACGAATCCGCCCGCAGGGACTTCCCCGAATTCGATGATGTATTACTCTACAACGAGCAGAATGAATTGACCGAATTCACCATCGGCAACTTTGTCGCCGATCTGGAGGGAAAACTCTACACACCGCCCGTCTCCTGTGGCTTGCTCCCCGGCACATTTCGCGGGCATTTGCTTGAAACCAGTCAGGTGGAGGAAAGAATAATTCGCCTGGAGGAAATCGTTGCCTGCTCGAATATCTTCCTCGTAAACTCGGTGCGAAAATGGCAGGAAGTGGAGTTTATAAAAAAGTGACTGTCACCCGGCAGATGGCAGGCAGTTGATCTTATCTGCTCCGTAAAAATTCCCTGATCGAAATCGAGGCTGCTGCGCCTTCGCCAACTGCTGAAGCCACCTGCTTGGTGCTCCCGTGCCGCGCGTCGCCTGCAACGAAGATCCCCGGCACGCTGGTCTCGAACGGAAGCGGCTTGTGCGCCGCGTGGTCGTCGTGCGTCAGATCGTGACCTGTCAATACGAAGCTGTAATTATCCAGTTCCACATACTCTTTCAGGAAACTTGTATTTGGGGTCTGTCCGATGAAGATGAACGCAGCCGCAGGATGGATCTCTTCAGATTTGTCGCTATCACTGAAGTGATATTTGATCGCTTTAAGTTTTGAATCCTTCCCTTCGAACGCATCCACAATCACGTTGTATTTCACATCCACGCGCGAAGTTGGTTCGTTGACCTTATCCACGGCAATCTGGCTGGCAGTGAGAGTATCGCCGCGAACAAGGAGTGTGACTTTCTCTGTAAAGTTAGTAAGATGCAGCCCCTCCTCAACAGCAGAGTTGCCACCCCCTACCACAACAATTTCCTTTGAGCCTTTATAAAACGGTCCATCGCATGTGGCACAGAAGTGAATGCCTGCACCGATGTAATCGTTCTCGCCGGGCACTTCGAGCCTGCGATAGGACGCCCCCGTGGCAATCAACACAGCCAGCGAGTGGTAGTGCTTGCTGTCCGATGTGTACACCTCGTGATATCCCTCCTCCATTTCCATCCGTTCCACATCCACAGCTTGTAAAATTTCCACGCCGAAGCGGCGCGCCTGCTGTGCAACCCGGTCAGAGAATTCCTGTCCGCTGATTCCTTCCGGAAAGCCGGGGAAGTTATCGAGTCCCACCGTAATACCCGCCTGACCGCCCAGTCCAGATCGTTCGATGAGAAGTGTATCCGCGCCTTCACGCGCCGCGTAGATGGCGGCCGTCAGCCCGGCGGGTCCGCCGCCGATGATAATCAGGTCATAGTACGTCTTTGACGCTTCGGTCTTCAGGCCAAGCTTTTTCGCCAGCTCCGCATTGGACGGCTCGACGAGGAAAGTGTCGTCTTCAAAGACGATGGTGGGGATGATCCGCTTTCCATCATTGCGTTTCAGGACGTATTCCTCCGCCGACTTGTCCTGTTCGATATCCACCCACTTGTAGGAGACGAACTGCTCGCCGAGAAATTTCTTCGCGCGCCGGCAATCGGGGCACCAATACGCTCCGTAAATTGTTACTTTTGATTCGACCATGGGAATCATCCTCCTCTTTGTTTTCAAAGAATGACTGCCGCCCTCGTTACTCGGCATCGATGGGTTTGACGCAGACATGGCAGGGTATCTTTCCCCTGCGCTATAATCAAGTCATTACATAATTATGAACAGACTCTCGAAGTCCACCTCCCCGTATCTCATTCAGCATGCCCACAACCCCGTGGACTGGTTCTCATGGAGCGAAGAGGCGCTGGAAAAGGCAAGAAATGAAAACAAGCCGATTTTCCTGTCCATCGGCTATGCCGCCTGTCATTGGTGCCACGTCATGGCGCATGAGTCCTTCGAAGACGAACAAACTGCCGCGTTCATGAACGAGCACTTCGTCAACATCAAGGTGGATCGGGAGGAACGGCCTGACCTTGACGCGATCTATATGCAAGCCACGGTTGCCATGACCGGCTCCGGCGGCTGGCCCATGTCTGTCTTTCTCACACCAGATCTCAAACCTTTTTATTCAGGAACTTATTTCCCTCCTGTGCCGCGCTACAACATGCCTTCCTTCAAGGATGTGTTGTTTGGTATCGCCAGCACGTGGCGTGAGCAGCAGGAAGAGGCAAACCGTGTTGGAAACGATGTATCTGCCCATTTAGGACAGGCGCTCAACATCTCTCTAGCGGATACCGGCTTCAAGCAGGAACATCTCGAAATCGCAGCGAAGAATCTGCTCGAGTCGTACGATTGGGGCAACGGCGGCTGGGGCTCTGCGCCTAAGTTCCCGCAACCGATGACGGTTGAATTTCTTTTGAGGCGGTCGCTCAAAACCTCAGCGACAGAAAATCCCGATGAACCTCAATCACTCAATTCTTCCCTGCATGCCCTTCAAGCCATGGCACGCGGCGGAATGTACGATGTGATCGGCGGTGGCTTCTCGCGCTATAGCGTGGATAACTTCTGGCGCGTGCCACACTTTGAAAAGATGCTCTATGACAATGCCCTGCTCACCCGCGCCTATCTGCACGCGTGGCAGATCACAGGTGAGGATTTTTTCAAAGGGATCGTGATCGAAACACTCAATTTTATCGCGCGAGAGATGACACACCCTGAGGGTGGCTTTTATTCATCGCTGGATGCAGACTCGGAAGGCGACGAGGGAAAGTTTTACGTGTGGACTCTTGACGAGGTTCGCACCGCCCTCAATGACAATTCTGATTTTTTCGAAGCGGCGTACGGCATCAACGCGCGAGGGAATTGGGAAGGCAAAACTGTCTTACAGCGCGCCCTGGATGACTCCTCTCTTGCCGCCCGGTTCAAACTTACGCCCGAGGCTGTCTCGGCTAAACTGACCGATTGCCACTCCAAATTATTGACTGTCCGATCCACACGCGTCCGCCCAGGCACGGACGATAAAGTACTTACCTCATGGAATGGTCTCATGCTCGCGACAGTGGCTGAGGCAGCCAGAGTGATCGATAATTCCGAAACTCAAAAGGAATACACTTTACTGGCTACGCGCAGTGCTGACTTTTTACTCAACAACCTTCGCCCCAACGGTAGACTCAAGCATAGCTGGCGTGACGGCAAAACAACCAACGAAGTTTTTCTCGAAGATTACTCCGCGTTGATTTTGGGTCTGCTTGAATTATATCAATCCGACTTCAACAACAGATGGTTTAGATCTGCAAAGGAACTTGCCGATGAAATGATCGATCTGTTCAGCGATCCCGCCGGCGGATTCTTTGACACGGCAAAGGACGGGGAAGCATTATTGCTCCGCCCAAAGGATGTGCAGGACAATGCCACACCATCAGGCAATGCGCTGGCATGCGAAGCCTTGTTGAAACTGGCCGAGTTTACCGGCGACGGCAGATATCGTGATCTCGCCGAGAAATCCCTGAGGCTGGTCGTGGGCATGGCTGTCCGCTACCCCACCGCGTTCGCGCGCTGGCTGTCAGCGGCGGATTTCGCCCTGGGAACCACGAAACAGGTTGCAGTGGTGTATGCTCGTACTGAGCCTGGTCGAAGCGAAGCGGATGAGGATCACGCGTCAGAGATGATCCGGCTTGTCCAATCCGAATACAGACCAAACACTATCATTGCCGCCTCATCCGTTCCCCCGCCTGCCGACGCACCAGATCTGCTCAAGGATCGCCCTCTGAAAAATGGTGCGGCGACAGTCTACGTGTGCGAAGGATTCGTCTGCAAAAATCCAGTCACTTCCGTCACAGAGTTAAAGGAATTGTTGTAAAATTACGGCATGGACTCCATTCTCACTGAAAACCTCATTAAACATGGAAAAGCTTGGAGAAGGTTCATGAAGCGCTTAAACTACATTCGCTGATGGTGTTGGAATACCGCCAGTCCAAAACAGAAACTTCGATTACCGGCAGATGGCGCGTCATCGGCTCGCCGAAGC
>DATKAU010000200.1:0-13156 GCA_035514655.1 Anaerolineales bacterium | reverse complement strand
TCATTGACCCAAAAGATCGGGTCTTCTTCCGCGATATTTACGATCACCTCGTCCGACTGCACGATCTGAACGAAAGCCTGCGTGATCTCGTAGGCGGCGCGCTGGATTCGTACCTCTCGGTGGTCAACAATCGTATGAACGATACTATGAAAACGCTGACGATCATCACCACGTTTTTTCTGCCGCTCACGTTCGTCACCGGGTTCTTTGGCATGAACTTCTTCGCCGCCGACCCGCCTTACAAGGAATGGACCAGTTCATTGGTTTTTTACGGGACATTGACTCTGATGCTGGTCGGGCCATTTTTCATGTATTTGTGGATGCGCAGCCGAACGTGGATTTAGGTGTAACCTTCCACCAAAAATAGGGCTTGACACAGAACAGGCGTTCGGTTATTATTCATAGCACAAATGAGCGAATAATGCTCGGAGGTTGCCGCTATGATGATGGTCAGAAAAAGCAAGGGTTTAGGGGAACGCCACCAGAAAATACTGGATTTTGTGCTCGCCTACCAGCGCGAGAACCGCTACCCCCCTTCCATACGTGAGATCGGCGAGAAGACGGGGATCACCTCCACCTCGGTGGTGAACTATTACCTCGATCAACTCGAGAAGATGGGCAAGATCGAGCGTGACCGCCGGATTTCGCGCGGTGTACGCGTGTCAGGCGCGAATTCATCCGTTGATACCCTGCGCATCCCCATGCTGGGTCCAATTGCAGCAGGCATCCCCCTTCTCGAACTCGATCCGAACGTCACCTACCTGACTGACAATGAATCCAACGCGGTGGAGATTGCCCGCAGTCTCCTGCCCTCGAAGGAAAACGGCGATAACCTGTATGCTCTCGAAGTCAAGGGAGACTCGATGATCGATGCCATGATCAACAACGGCGATATCGTAGTCATGAAACCCGCCTCCGAAGCCCGCAACGGTGAAATGGTGGCTGTCTGGCTCCCGCGCGACAACGAAGCGACATTGAAGTATTTCTTCAAAGAGAAGGACCGCTTCCGCCTCCAACCTGCCAACCCCACAATGAAACCCATCTTCGTCAAGAAGTCCGAACCACTTGAAATCAAGGGCAAGGTGGTGATGGTCATCCGCAAGATGGATAAACCGCTCGCCATTTGAGAAAGTTCAAGTTAAAGAGACGACCGAAATGGTCGTCTCTTTTTGATTCTGCTGCGCGCTGGTTCTGATGCTATACTCGTGCGCACGGAGAAAGGAGACCAAGGATGTATGGAACCATCGCTCGTTTTCGCATCAAACCAGGCATGAAGGATGAGTTCGTCAAAACCATGGACAGTTTCGGTGGGGATGTCATCCCCGGCTGGAGGGCGGATTATTATTTTCAGCTGGACAAGGATCCGGATGAATTCTTTCTGGTTGCCATCTTTCAGGATCGTGAAACCTACCAGGAAAACGCCGATTCACCCGACCAGCATGAAAGATATTTGAAGTTCCGATCCTTCCTCGTTGCTGACCCGGAATGGAATGACGGGTTCATTGTCTCTGCCACCGGTCCCAACTCCGGGAAATGACAATGCTCCTCGAAACGGTCTCGCTTGATTGGGTTCAGGATCACCGGTTTGAACTGAACGACCGCAACGGCTATACAGTTATCATGGATCAACCGGATGGCGTCAATGCTTCGGACCTGCTCCCCTTAAGTTTGATTGGCTGTTCGTCATATGACGTAATCGCCATCCTGCAAAAACAACGGCAGGATGTGGTCGATCTGTCAGTCTCAGCTCAAAGCACACGCGATCCGGATCCACCCTGGAGGTTTCGAAAGATCCACATCCAATACAAGCTCAGCGGACGGGCGCTCGATCCCGACAAAGTCCGGCGCGCCATTCATCTGGCGGAGGAAAAATACTGCGGTGTATATGCCACGCTCAAAGATGCGCTGGAGATCTCCAACGATTTCGAGATTATCGAGGTCTAGAATCAAACAAGGCGACTCGTGAGAGTCGCCTTGTACTTTTAAACCTACGGTCTATTTGAGTTTGATGCGTCCGCGAGCAGCTTGTGCTTGCTTGCCCAAGCCAAAGCCAGAGCCGGGCTTTCTGCCACGGAATGCGCCTGAGATGACGCCTATCAACCAGGGCAGGAGCAACAGAACCAGCAGACCAACCAGGATCGTCAGGAACAGAGGCCATGACGAGGCGGTAACCTCCGGCAAAACGCCGCCGGGGTTGTACGTCTCTTCGGCAATGGCAGGAGTGCCCGTCAATGCGACGGTGAGGTTCCGGTTGACGCCGTCCCTCAAAGTGGATGGGGAAACATAGGTCAATCGATATTCGCTTTGGAGGACACGGCTTTGCTGTTCAAAGATGCCCGCCAGTACATCGGCACTGCTGGCAAACCCATAGACCCCGCCCGCCCGTTCTGAAAGTGACTGCAAGCCGGCTTCATCCAAGCCAGACTGTCCCGAGGCGGCAACATCGCCAAAGCCGATGGCAGAGATGGTCAACCCGCTCGTGTCGATTCCGGCGAGCACGGTTTCGAGGTTATTCGAACTCTGGTTATCCATCCCATCCGTCAGGACGATGATCGCCTTGCGGCCAGAGGCGCTTTCGAGGGCTGTCACGGCTTCCATGATGGCATCGTACATGGCGGTGTCACTGCCGGTCTGAAGCCCGTCAATGGCGGCGGTGAGAGCCGCAGCATCGGTGGTGATCGGTTGAATCGTGTAAACGTTTGAATCGTAGGCGATCAGCCCAGCCTGATCGCCGGGGCGCATCTGGCTAACGTAACTCTTGGCAGCTTCTTTTGCACCTGCAAATTTGTCATTCTTTTCCATGCTCCCGGAAATGTCGAACACCAGCATTGTGGTTACCGGGATGGATTCCTCGCTGGCAACTTCACCACCGCCCTGCACATCCACCAACTGCATCACCTGCCCGTTTTCAAAAATCTGGACTGTCGAAGGGTCGATGCCAATCGGCTCGCCCGCCGCGTTCGTGGCAGAGACATACACCGTGACGTTGGGGAAGTTGGAATTGTCCACCTGCGTGATGCGGACAACCGGAACTTCCGGATCCTGCGCGTGGACTGTCAGGGTTGACCCAAGCATTAGAATGAGGATCAAGCCCAGGCTGAGAGAGATGCGAATTAATGTGCGCATGTTTACCTCTTTTCGTGGTACACCAGATCGGTGTTGCCCATGCGAATCTTCTGGCCGTTCGTCAATTGGATTCGTTCGATCTTCTTGTTGTTGACAAACGTGCCGGAGAGACTCCTATCCTGCAGGGAGAAGGTCATGCCGTTCCCATTCAGCATGGCATGCTGCGGGGCGACGTCGGGGTCGGGCAGGACGATCTCCGATTTAAGCGGCGAACTGCCGATTGCCACCGATGGTCCACCGGCGCGCATGAATTTATCGAGGATGAACTCGGTGCCTTTAAGCTTGCCGGACGTGACCTCGAGCCAGGCGCGGGAGAGCAGGACGACGATCAGCGAAATGAACGCGCCGACCGACGCACCGAGCAGGACCAGCCCCGTGGCTTTGCCTGCCAGGGGATCCTGGAGTTGGGCACGCACGGCTTCGAGCAGGACGCCGCCTATTGCGCCGCCAATTAATCCACCCAGCATGCCTTTCCATGCCTGGGATTTGCCGACTATGCCTTCCGCCAGCCCGAGCAACATGCCAAACACAGCCCAGCCCAGGGCGCGGCCTACAACACCCCCGCCGACCGATTGGAACAGGAATTCGCTCAACGGCAAGCCAACAGCGCCGGCTACCAGACCGAGCGCGCCGCCGAATACACCCGATTTAATTGCCTGCACGGGATTCCGCGTAAGAGCGCCTTCGGCGAGACCAATGAACAAGCCCACGCTCAAACCAACCAGCGCTCCGACCACGGCTTCGCTGGCATACAGGTTCGAGGAGAACGAGAGGCCGATCCGATCGCTGACCTGCCAGCCGATCAAGCCGCCCAACGCTCCGAGCAGGGCATAATAGTACGTACGCATTCGTCTATTCATGGGTGGTACCTCCTTCAAATTCGTTTTCAATTTTTTGCATGTTCTGCCATTGGATGACACTCCGCCGTCCGTTGGCGCCGTCCATTTCGTAAAATCCAAAATACCGGGTGGGGTCGAGCGTGCCTTCCGCAGTGCGGATGAAAAATCCGGCGATCGAGGAGAACGGCTCCACCACCAGCGCCACCTGCCAGGGCTCTGAGAAAAAATTATTGTGCAGGAATGTGTCGTAGTGTGACAGGAAGACTCCCATACGCGGATGCGTGTGATACCAGCCGACAATTTTTTCGCCGGGGAAGAGATTCTCGATTCGCTCGTGGACGTCGATCAATGTATCCTTGGTAAATGTAAGGTAAACACTGCCCTGCCGGGTATGGCGGGCTGGGATCATGTGATTCACAATAATAAACTGACTGCCGCTCGTCTCGTCTTCACACCACTGGCCGGTCAACACGCCGCCCACTTCCACCTCCGCGCTTTCCGCGTGAGCGGTAATGCGGAAATATGCAAACCGTGAAAGGAAGACCGCCACCGTCGGCCGGAGGTTGTTGCGATCGTAGGGCGAGTCCCATCGCTGGGCAAACTCGAGAGGTGCCGAGGCGGGTTCCGGCTGTGTGATTTCTGGCGGGGCAATGCGGATAAGTCCGGGCATGGTTGTTCTCTGTGTGGGCAATCTGAAAGTTTGGTCGCGCGGACCGCTCCGCAGAACGGAACGGTCCGCGCTCGGGAAACTACCCCGCGGTGACATCGGCGGTCATCATCAACCGATCGCCTTCGGGGATTCCCGCCTGGGACAGGGTCTCTTCTTCCTTCAATTCGCGACCCAGGGCTTTGCTATCCAGGCGATAGGACATGGGGCGTCCATCGGGGCCTGTGACGGGGAGTTCGAGCGAGGTCGTCAACTCAGGGATCAACTCCTTCACCGCCACCTCGGAGGGCACCTCAGCATTGCGGCTACCTCCAGAGGGAAGCACAATCGTAACGGGAATATCGGCCATTGTTTATCTCCTTTCTTGCTCTGAATAGGGTTGTTGGCTGATCCACAGCCATTTGAAATAGACTGCCATTGCCTGCCAGTGCGCACTGGTCAACGCAATTTAATTTTGGGTTTATCGACCTTCGGGGCGGCGGGCTGAAGCTTCACCTGTATGTTCGGTCTGGCTTTTGCCGCATCGCCGGTGACGAGCTTGACGCGCTCGGGTCTCAGAAGTTCGCGGTGATCCAACGGGAAAATGTTGGGATGCTTCTTGCGATATTCGCGGCTCCAGCGCGCCGCCTCGGCATCCCAGGGGAAGGGCGGTTTGGTGGGATCATCGTGGTAATTCTTGAACTGGAGCATCTCTCCCAGCATCACCACGAGTCGATCAAGTGATCGGCTCGCCGCCCACCATGCGGCATCGATACACACACTGCCATTGAGATGGTTGATGTTTGGGTGCCAGATTGGCGTCAGCCACTTCATGCCGGGCCAGCGCTGCGGGTACTGATTGTGCAGATAGATCTCAACCTGGTGATGCTCGGAATATTTCGGGTTGCCCTGACGATCGACACTCGCAATGCTCTTGCACTTGAAAGTAACGATGTAACGTTCAGGCGGCATGTTGGGGTTCGGGGAGCTTGCCGTGAACGAGATCAGATCGCTTCGCGATGTCAGTTCAACCATCAACTCATAGTCGCCGCGCAGCCGCCGCATTCGCGGAGTACCAGCCACTGCCATTGAGCCGGCGGTGATATCCGCGGTCAGCATCAAGCGGTCGCTATCCGGCACACCCGCTTCAGACAACGTCTCGTCTTCCTTGAGCTCGCGCCCGAGCGCCTTGCTGTCGGCGCGGTATGTCATTGGGCGGCCGTCCGGTCCGATCGTTGGCAGGCTTAATACAGAGACCAGTTCGGCCATCAAATCCTGGACCTTCACATCGTCCGGCACTTCGGCGGCACGTACGCCGCCGCTCGGCATGACAAGCGTTACATTCAAATCAGCCATGTTCAACCTTCCATCATCAAGTATTTAGATGCGGCACCTGGCAGAAGCCGGTGATTGCCCAGCAGTCTCCGTGGTGCAGCGTGTGACAAACTTCGCATTCTTTGACTCCTCTCGCATCATTTCGCGAGACGGGATCAAGACAATATGGGCAGCGATGCTCCTCGACCACCGCCAACTGGATTTTCGGCCTGCGCCGTGAGCGGCTCTTGCGTGCGGACTTTGCAGATTTCGCCTCGCTCTTCACCGCGGACCTGTTCCTGCCCCTCGAGCGGATTCGCGACCTCGGCGTACCGCTCGGAGCGGGGGATCGGAACCAGGTCACGGGTTGGTGGACGCGGGAACCGGATCCGTTCGATCCCTCCGGTGCAAGACTCACTCCGGCACCCCTCGGTTCGACCTCGATTTGCGCGTGACCCAGCGGTTCGACGTCAACCACCTGCCGCGCCGGTCTGCGCCACGCCATCAACGAAATCACCGTTAGAATGAGACTTCCTGCAAGATGCGCCGCGTCACTTGCCTCCATTCTGCTGAAATCAATGAACGTCAGCGGATCGATCTTTAGCGCGCGCAACTGGCTTGTCAATGTGTTGTCAAAATTCAGCCCGCGGATTTGGCTTACTGCCTGGCGATCCAGGCTGAGCGGTCCGATACCCAGCGCCGATTTCGTAAGATTGCCAAGCAGGATCATCCCAAGTATGGCTGAGAAAAGTGCCATCAGATGTTGGGCAACCCGGTTCCATTTGCGAAATACAAACCGCGAACTGAACCCGGCAACCATGCCTACCGTCGCGTCGGCAAAAAACGTGGAAAGGATAAGCGGGAGTTCCCGGTCGACCTGGAACCACAGCACGATCCCCAGCACGGCATTGACAACGACCAGGAGTAGGATCGCCAGCTTGCGCATGAACGAGTCAGATTCTCCTGCGTAGGTGGTGGGGGATTGAAGTGAACTCATCGTCGCAGCGCGCATCGCCATGACTGGTCAGCCTATTCCTTGTCAACTTTCACGCGTACTTCATCCGCCGGAGGCGAGATACGCGATGATGGGGACTCGTCGCCTTTGAACCTGACGTGTTCGGGCTTGGCATCCGCAAGCTTCACCAGGCTTTTCTTCTTGATGTGGATTGCCTCCGCCGCGGCAGGCTGGATGGATACCAGTCCCTTCGCCGCAGGAACGTCCTTAAAACGAACGCGTCCGCTGGCTGACGAGTTCGGGGGATCGATCATCCGTATCTCCTGCTTCAATCGAATCCGTTCGCCGGTTTTCGGTGCATTTGAATCGGTCAGTTTTACATTCTGGTGGAAGTGGCGGAAGTGCAATGTATCGGGCAGGTCGCCGGTCAACTCGTAGAATCGGTATTCTATGCCGTTTTGCGCGCGCAGGATGTGCAAGGCGGGTATACCCACACTCGCCAGCGTCCGGTGCAGGAAATTCTCATCCCCGGTGATCATATGGGTGAAGCTCGCCTCACGCAGTATGCCGCAGGTTGGGCAGTGCCCCGCCTCGAAGGTGATTTCGCTCAACGGTTTTAACACCTGTTCGATCGTGTGGCAATTGGGGCATTCCAGTGCTGTGACCAGTTCCTGGTCAAGTTCTATCACCGCTTGCGGTCCGAGGTCAGCGCGGGCAATGCGGAGCAGATCGTGTAGCGTGGCGCGTTCCGCGCGCGCAGGGAGTTCGGTGATGTCACCGTACACCCAGTGACTTTCACAATCCTCGCGCGGCACGTATGCTGTCGTGTGCATGTGGTTGGTCAAGCCGTTGAAATGCACGACCTTGCCCGGTTCCACCGGCATGTTGTGGATCAGTTTCAAGGCTTCCTGCGATTGGATGCCTCCGATGATCGAAGCGATGGTCGGCGTGGTCGGCACTTTGCCCAGCAGAACGTTCTGGCGCGCCAGCAGCTGGCACGAGTAGCGCAGCGACAAATCGCGCAGAGCCTGCTCGGTAAGTGTGCATTCATAGCACGCGCCTTCGCCGGGGACAAACACACGCATCAGACCCAGTAGTTCCTGAATCGCGCCGTCCACCCATGGCTTGTTCATCCAGTAACAAAATCGGTTTACAGCCAGCCGCGCTTCTCGATTATCCAGACAGCCTACGATGGCATCCATGCGGCGGATGATCCCCAGACCCAAACCGGTGGTTACATCCCCGTTCAGGTATTGGATGTTCACCGCAGGGTTGACTGATTTTGCACGCGCCGCCGCCACTTCCGCTTTACTGCGGTTGTTGTCGGTTTCACGGAACAATACAGAACGGCTGAGGTTGGCGGCTTCGATCTTGTCAAAATCGATGATGAAAATGTTCCCAACGCCCATCAGCGTAAGGTTCTTGATCACCTCATTGCCAAGCGCGCCAGCTCCAATCACCAGGACCTTTGCCTGCTGGACCTTCTCACGTTCCCACCATGAAATAAACTCGAAGGTTCCCAAACGATCGGTTTGTAAATTGGGTATATGGATCGGTTTTTCCGGTGTAACTGGTATACGGCGCGGACCTGTCAGCGGTTCGCCGTCTGCCACAGGGCGGGCTGATCCCTCCTCTGCATTGCCAGCCAGCTCTTTCGCCTGGGTAATATTGGATTCGTCGATCGTCAACGCGAACCAGCCAACGTTGGGTTTGGATTCGACCAACCGATTATCCTCAAGCGTCTTCAATGCTTCGCGCAAGGTTGCGCGGCTGATCCCCAATTGATTCATTAATTCTCGTTCGGCGGGGAGCTGTGTTCCCTGGGGGAGGCTTCCATCCAACAGGGATGCGGCGAGTTTGCCAGCCGCCGTTTCTACAAGGGATTTGTGGGAAATTTTCTGTATTTTCATGATTTTTCTCGTGGTATGGTGGTCAGACCAATTGCGCCCATTATAGGAATCGCAGGTACCGGAGTCAATTAATTTCATAGGACATCGGTAGTACCAGCGGCTTTTCAGAAATGAAAAGACGACCCATTGGTCATGGGTCGTCTTTTTTAAGCGATTCTAATTACATGAAGAAAGGTTCTTACTCGAGGACCACAGCCGCGCCTGCTTCTTCAAGCTGCTTCTTGGCGTCGTTGGCGGCATCCTTACCGACACCGGTAAGAACCTTGGCGCCAGCAGTTTCAGCCATGGTCTTGGCTTCGCCGAGACCAAGTTGGGTCAACTTACGGATGACCTTGATCACATCGATCTTCTTCGCACCGGGATCCTTGATCACCACGTCGAATTCGGTCTTCTCTTCGACAGGTTCAGCCGCAGCCGCCGCCGCGCCGGGCATCGCCGCCATCGCGACCGGAGCCGCAGCCGAGACGCCCCACTTCTCTTCAAGTTTCTTCACGAGTTCTGCCGCCTCGAGGACGGACAATGTGGAGAGATCCTCCACGAATTTATCGAGCTTATCAGACATTGTTATGCACTCCTGACTATCGAGATTAATTTTGTTTTATTGCGTAATGATCGAACCGATTACGCCGCGGCATTCACTGCGTTCGCTTTCTCTGTGAAAGCCTTGATGACAGCCGCTAAACCGCGGGCGGGTTCTGCAATCGTACGGACGAGCTTGCCAGCCGGAGCCTGCAACACACCGAGCAGTTGCGCGCGGACAACCGGAAGCGGCGGCGTATCAGCCAGCGCTTTGACCTGTGCGGCGTTGAGCGCTTGACCGCTCATGAAGCCGCCCTTGACCTTGATATAATCCCTGCCTTTCATGGAATCGGTCAGGGCTTTTGCCGTCGACGCGGGGTCGGTGAAGGCAAACGATACAGCCGTGCTCTTCACGAGTAAATCATCGGGGATATCCATACCGTTCGCCGAAAAGGCGCGGCGCGCCAGCGTGTTTTTCAACACATGGAATTCACCGCCCGATTCGCGGATCTTGGCGCGGATTCCGTCCAGATCCTTCATCCTGGCGCCGGTGTATTCCACCAGGATCACCGCCTGGCTCTTTTTCAACCACTCATCGTAGGTCGCCAGCACTTCCTGTTTACGTTCTTTTGATACTGCCAAAGGACACTCACCTCCTTTCAATAAAAAGTCTTTGCCACACGCGAGGCAAAGACTTTGGCAAACCCCATGGAGGTGGGGATGATTGCTTTTCGTCTTCACCTGGGCAGGAAATTAAGCCCTGAGCGGAGGTCGAGACGCAAAGCGTCGAGACCGCAGTCGAAGGGCACCCGCTGTCATTGGCGAAGTGGCTATCAGGTTATAACGAGTATATTTTACTCGGTTCCCTCAAGTTTTAGGGTATCTCCGGGTCTCACTTTGATCCCAGGACCCATCGTAGTGGTGACGGTGATGCGCTTGATATAGTCACCCTTCGCGCCCGAGGGGCGGGCTTTGTGTACGGCGTTCATCAGTGCGGAGAAATTTTCATACAACTGGTCAGCGCTGAACGAGGCTTTGCCCACCGATACATGGATGTTGGCGGTCTTATCGAGGCGGAACTCAACGCGGCCCGCCTTTGCTTCCTTGATCGCGCGCGGGAGGTCGTCGGCATTGACGACCGTGCCAGCCTTCGGATTGGGCATCAATCCGCGCGGACCAAGCACACGACCGAGGCGGCCAACCTTGCCCATTGCGTCCGGCGTGGCGATGGCGACATCGAAATCGAGCATGCCGCCTTCGATCTTCTTCAACGTCTCGTCATCGTCGGCGACAAGATCGGCACCGGCGGAACGAGCAGATGTTGCGCCTTCGCCCTGTGCAAAGACGAGCACACGAACGGTCTTGCCCAAGCCATGCGGCAGGACGACCACGTCACGCACCTGCTGATCCGATTGGCGCGGGTCGAGCGCCGTGCGCAGATGCACTTCCACTGTTGAATCGAACTTGGTGATTGTGGTTTCCTTCGCGAGCGAAACTGCTTCGTGCGGGGAATATTCCTTTTCCAAATCCACCTTGGCGAGAGCGGCTTTGTATTTCTTTCCGTGTTTAGTCATTGTTTCCTCCGTGGTGCAAGCGTGATGTCGCTGGTTGAGTAACCCAAAAGGTGTATCGAAACCAGCACATCCCTCCCACAAAATTAGTCTGTTATCGTAATGCCCATCGAACGCGCGGTGCCTTCGATCTGCTTCATTGCGCCTTCGAGGTCGAGCGCGTTCAAATCCTTCATCTTGGCTTCTGCGATTTCCTTGATCTGCGCACGCGTCACCCTGCCGACCTTGTCCTTGTTCGGCACGCTGGAGCCCTTCTCCACTTTCGCGGCTTTTCGCAGCATCACCGCCGCAGGTGAAGTCTTAAGCACGAACGTGAACGAACCGTCGGTGAACACGGTGATCTCTGCAGGGATCACCTCACCCGGTTTGTTCGATGTGCGGGCGTTGTACTCCTTGCAGAATGCCATGATGTTGATGCCATGGCCCGCCAGCGCCGGACCCACTGGGGGCGCCGGGTTGGCCTTTCCAGCCTCAAGCTGGAGACGAACAATTGCCTTGAACTTCTTTGCCATATCTACTCCTTGTGGTTATAACGGGCGATTTACCAGCGGTTTCCTGGTGCGGGACGCCCTCCCACGTTTCAAACTGCGGACGGAAGCGCTTCGCTTCATTCTCAGCCGCAGCCTGTTTCTGAATTAATTACGACTTCTCCACCTGCAGGAAGTCCAGCTCGACGGGTGTCTCGCGACCGAAGAACGACACCATCACGCGGACCTTCGTGCGCTCCATATCGATCTCCGAAACGAGGCCGCGGAAGTCGTTGAACGGACCATCTACAATGCGGACGCGCTCACCAACCTTGAACGATACCTTGACTGTCGGCGCTTCGGCTTCCATACGCTTGACGATCTGCGCAACTTCTTCGGGGCGCAGGGGCGTGGGGTTGTTGCCCATGCCGACGAAGCCAGTGACGCCGGGTGTGTTACGCACCACGTACCAGGATTCTTCAGTGAGCGCCATGTTAACCAGCACATAGCCGGGGAAGATGTGACGTTCCACCGTGCGCCGCTTGCCGTCCTTGACTTCGATCTCCTCCTGTGTGGGGATGACCACATCGAAGATCTTGTCTTTCATGCCCATTGTCTCGATGCGCTGTTCGAGGTTGTGCCTGACCTTGTTTTCGTATCCCGAATAACAATGGATCACGTACCACGCCGGTCCTTCAGGCGTGTCAGAGGGCACAGACGCGTCCGAAGACGGAGGCGGGCTTTCGGCCGAAGATTTGCGCTGCGTGTCGTCGGAAGGAGGCGTGTCAGGCTGCAGTTCCTCTTCGACCGCTTCGGTCTCTACAGGTGCGTCGACAGAACCGGTTTCGCCCGTCGATTCGGGCGCATCCGGTTCAGGGGTCGAAGATTCGACCGGGACGTTTTCCGCGTCCGCAGTCTCTTCCATCGCCGCGCGTTCGATTTCTTCCTGCGGTTCCTGCAAAGACATTAGGTCCTCAACGTTCTTTTTTACACACCGAGCAGTAGATTCAACAGCCGGTTCGCGCCACCATCGGTCAAACCGAGGATCGCGCCCATAACCACCATCACTGCCAGAACAATGATTGTGAGTTGACGGACTTCAGGCCAGGTGGGCCAGGAAACTTTGCGAAGTTCACCCGCAGTCTCGCGGAAGAACGCCTGGATCGCGTTCGGTTTCCTTCTATCCTTATCAGCCAAGTTGATACTCCTTCATTATTACGGCTAAAACGCCGCCCTACTCACAGCGGCGTTATTCATACAGGCCAGGCAGGACTTGAACCCACAACCGCTCGTTTTGGAGACGAGTGCTCTACCAATTGAGCTACTGGCCTTCGGTGCGTAGGGGCGAAACAAGATTCGCCCCTACGAAATTACTTCGTTTCGCGGTGCAGCGTGTGCTTCCGGCAGCGCGGACAAAACTTGTTAAACTCGAGCCTGTTCGGGTCGTTGCGGCGGTTCTTCTCAGTGGTGTAATTGCGTTCCTTGCAATCACCGCACTGCAGTGTGATCACCGGTCGGACGTCTTTCTTCTTGGAAGCCATTCGTACGTACCAACTTTCTCTTTATTCCAAAATTTTGGTGACGACACCTGCGCCGACGGTGAGACCGCCTTCACGGATGGCGAACTTGGAGCCCTGCTCGAGAGCCACCGGCACGATCAACTCGACAGTCAGGTTGACATTGTCGCCCGGCATCACCATCTCCACGCCCTCCGGCAAGGCAATGTTCCCCGTCACATCCATCGTCCGGATGTAGAACTGCGGCCGGTACCCGCTGAAGAACGCCTTGTGCCGACCGCCCTCTTCCTTC
>DATKAU010000199.1:0-6266 GCA_035514655.1 Anaerolineales bacterium | reverse complement strand
GCGCAAAAAGGACGCATCTGGGTGGATACCGAACCGGGCGTGGGAGCCACGTTCAGCGTGTTACTGCCCATCGCGAAAAACGTTCCCGTCCGCGTTGTGGAGAGATGACATGCAAGCCCTGCGTCAACTGGGCGGCGGAGTAATTATCGCGATCGTCTCCATCATCCTCGTTATAGGAGGCATATCGCTCGCGCTGGCTGAATCAGCCCCGCCTCCGGTGATCGAGCAAACGCCTACTCCGATCCCACCCACAGTACAATTATTTCCGACGTTTCTCACAACTCCACTGATCGCATCGACACAGACCGAAACGCCAGCGAGCACGGCAACCCTCGCCATCGCGCCGACATTGCCCCCGGTTCAACCCGCCACCTGTACAATACCTGCCGGGTGGATTCAAGTGACCGTCGGTTCGAATGACACCATCTATTCCCTCGCGCAGCGATACAATACAACGGAAGGCGCGATCGTGACCGGCAACTGCCTCACGTCTGCCAACTTACAGCCCAGCTCCACGATCTACGTGCCATTTGTGCCTACTGTCGTTGTAATTCAATGCAGCCCGCCAGCGAGATGGGTGAGAACGCACATTGTCCAGCCCGGCGATAACTTATTCCGTATCGCCCTATCATATGGGTTGACGTTTCCGCAATTGCAGCAAGGCAACTGCATGGGCTCCTCGACCACCATTTATGCGGGGCAACGATTATGGGTGCCGAACATCCCCACCCGCACACCTCTCCCCGGCGTTACCAACACATTAGTCTTCCCAAGTTCCACGGCTTCGTTTACTCCAGTGCCGCCTACTTTCGCGCAACCGCCTTCACCAACCTCGACGTTTATTTCAACCTCATCGCCTGTGCCAACCGCATCCAATACCCCGGCGCCCACGCCAACGTTCACCCCATCGATCACACCGTTCCCGCCGCCATGAAAATTTACCGGAAGATCTTTATCCCCGCGGTATTGCTTCTTGCCGGGTGCGGAACCTCCGCGCTCCCGACTCCACCCGCGCCTCCCTTTGCCCTCGTGACGGTCGCGCCGAATGCTTCGCCGACCGCGACTCCCTTCCAGCCCGTGCCATGGACTCCGACAGGCTCCTTTGTCCCCGCCCAGGATTCGCTTCCCCTGGCGGGCCAACCGGGCTTGGATCTTGCCCAATCGACCGCCACTCCGCCTGGACCGACTCCCACTGAACTCCCCACACTCGATCCGAATTTCCTGATCAACACCGTCGCGCCGCAACCCACGATAGACAGCCAGGTGCTCAACAACGGACATGACACCGTCAACTTTTTGTTGATCGGTTCCGATCGCCGTTTTGCAACCGGCTCCACGCGGACCGACACACTCGTCGTCGCGATCCTGCGCCCGAATGAAGGGCAGGTTTCGCTGATTTCGATTCCACGCGATCTGTGGGTGTCGATCCCCGGCTTTGAAAACAATCGCGTCAATACAGCGTATCAACTCGGAAAATCCTCCGGCCACCCCGGCGGCGGACCCGGCTTGCTGAAGGAGACCATCGAATACAACCTCGGCATCCGCATCGATCACACCGCCATGGTCGATTTCGACGGCTTCCGCAAAATCGTCGATACTCTCGGCGGAGTGGATGTGCCGGTCTCGTGCGCATACACCGACTGGCGTTTGATCGATCCCTCCTACAATCCCGAGATCGAATCCAATTGGTATCTGTACACCGCCAACCCGGGCGTCATCCATATGGACGGCGATATCGCCCTCTGGTACGCACGCTCGCGGCAGAAATCAAACGACTTCGACCGCGGCAGGAGACAGCAGGAAGTGCTGCGCGCCCTGTTCACACAAGCGCTGCAAACCGGGACTCTCACGCGCATCCCCGAACTGTACAACAACCTGAAAGACTCCGTTGAAACGGATCTTGGTCTGGGCGATATCCTGCAGCTCTCGCTCTACGCGCCCAAAATGACCAATGCCGACATCCGCAGTTATTACATCCGCCCGCCCATCGTCAACTCGTGGATCACCAGCGGCGGCGCGTACGTGTTATCACCGAATCAGGATTTGCTCCAGCAGATGCTCACCGAAGCGCTCTCTCCCTCGCCGCAGATCGTCCAACAGCAGACGATCACCATCGAGGTGATGAACGGCACATCCATAGCGGGCTACGAGACTCTCGCATCCAACCGTCTCAATTATGCGGGCTATGAGACTCGCGTCATCCCATCTGACAGGCAGGATTACGCCTACTCGGTGATAATCGACAAGTCCATTGCGCAGGATCTTAACGTGAGCAGCGGCATCCTAAACGTGATGGGCATGTTACCGAACAGCGTCATCCCATCTGCAGACCCGAACAGCGCCGCGAATTATTTACTAATTCTGGGGTATGACTATCAGTCATGCTTCAATCCAGAGAACCTCGGACAATAACTGTTTACGAGCCACACGAGGGCTGACCTGGGGGAAGTTTCGTCAGGTATACTTTGAACACGCAAACCAAAAAGGAGAAATCACCATGTCTGAGAACAAGGTTGCAGTATATCCCGAAGGCTCGAGCAGCTCCGGTCCCTATTCACCAGGCATTGTAAGCGGGGGATTCCTGTTTGTTGCCGGGCAGGTGGGGCGCACGCCAGACGGGGTATTGGGTGCGACGATTGAAGAACAGACCCGATACACGATTGAAAACGTCGGCAGGGTTCTGCGCGCCGGAGGCTGCGATTACAAGGATGTGGTGAAGGCAAACGTATATATCACCAGGTCCGAGTACTTCCAGGCGTTCAACCCGATCTACATGGAATATTTCCCCGAGCCGCGCCCTGTACGTGCCACCGTGATCGCGGCGTTGGTGGATGAAAGCTTCATGATCGAGATCGAAGTGATTGCAAAGTTGCCGTAATTCAGATTCCCCGGCTTCGTGATCGGCCTGTTCTTCACACTTAAAAAAGATAATGCTGAAACATATATAAGTGACAGTTGCCTTTGAGGTGACTGTCACTTATATATGAGGATAAGATGACTTCAAAGAATTCATACTCTCTTCGTGAATACAATCGCACCGACGCGACGCACGTCGTGGCGATGTTGAATGCCAACCGCACGACCCCGCGAGCCGTAGTGGACGGTGCGGGGAACATCCGCTTAATCCGCTATGTGCCGTTTTCGAGCAGTAAGACTGTCGTCGAAGACGCGCAGGGCCAGATCGTCGGGTATGCCTACGTGGCAGATAAAGAGAACAGCTTCGTCTTCGAAACCGGAGGCGGAGTCCATCCTGAATATGAGAATGCGGGCGTCGGGTCCATGCTCGTCGCGTGGGCGGAGGCAGAATCGCGTCGGCTCAGCGAACAGGCTCCGGCTGGGGTTCGAGGCGTGCTGCAAGTCAACTTGTTCGAGTCCGAGGGGGCGTCCATCCAATTGTTTGAAGCGGAAGGTTTTGAAAAAGTCCGTACGTGGGCACATTACGAGATCCAATTAAACAGCGCGCCTCCCGCGCCGAATCTGCCCGAGCGCATGAGCATCCGCAGGTTTGATTTGGATAATGACGATGATTGGGACCTGGTCAGCCCCGTGCAGGATGCAGCGTTCATGGATCATTGGGGCGCGTACACGTTGCCTCCTGCTGAAAGAGTCGAAACGGAAGACCCTGATGATAATCGTGAAGAGGAACCCGTTCTGGATTTCTCGTACTCGAACGCGCAAGGCTATTGCTTTATCGCGTTCGTCGGTGAGGAGGCTGCAGGCGGGATTCTGTGCAATGCCAGACTGGTCGAGTTCTCGAACACAGGACGCGTTGGAAGCGTGTTCACGCATCCCAAATTCCGCAGGCAAGGTGTCGGCAGGAACTTGATGCTCGCCGCGTTCAACACCTTTTATCAATGCGGAATGCGCCGCGTCATCCTCGATACCGATTCGCAAAGTTTTACCGACTCGGCGAAGTTTTACACCAACCACGGCATGAGCATCTACCGCCGCGAGTTTTTATATGAAAAGGAGATCTGTGCGGGCAGGGAAATACGAAAATTTGATCGGGAAGGCTGAACCTCAACGAATTTTTGCGAACAACCAACAACGAGTAGGGTATACTTAACAACACAATGACCATTCACAGTGTATCTGAAATCGGCAGCGTCCTGCGAAACGCCGTCACCTTCAATTTCAAAAATCCTTCTGAGGTCATCATGAATGCGGACTCGCTCCTGACTCAGGTCGAGTTGCTCTTTAAGTTGCTTGAAACTCGTAAAGTGGATTACGTACTGGTCGGTGGAATAGCCCTGCTCACCTACGTGGAGGGGCGTAACACCCAGGACATTGACCTGATTATGGCTCTGCCGTCCCTGTCGAAGTTGCCGGAAATCAACATCGAAAGCCAGGATATGTATTTCGCTCGTGGAAAATTCGGCGGACTGCAAATCGACATCCTGTTGACCAGGAATCCCCTGTTTGCGAAAGTTGAGAAGTCCTTTTCAACCACAAAACAATTCATGGATCGCAACATTCGCTGTGCCACGGTGGAAGGGTTGATTTTGCTGAAACTGTTTGCCTTGCCTTCACTCTATCGTCAGGGCAGTTTCGAGCGTGTGGGAATTTATGAAAACGATATTGCCACCCTGATCCAGGCGTTCAATCCCGACATGCAACCACTCCTCGCGGAACTCGGCAAACATCTAAACAAAGCCGACGTGACAGAAACCCGCAAGATTTTGGCTGATATCGAAGCGCGTATTCAGCGGTTTCGCACGGCAAATAAATAAAACTGCCCCAGCATCAACAATCCAAACCAAACGGCCTCCCAAGCATCATAGTTCCTTGAACACTGCTTCGGTTTCTTCGGTGTAATTTCTTCTTTGTCAGGAGCAGATCATGAAACGACATCTTCATCCATCTGTATCAGCACTGATCGTTTTGGCATATGCCAGCCTTGCCTGTCAGGCGCTGGGCGGCGACGGACCCGCCTCCACGCGGGAACCTCAACAACCCCAGCCGCAGGAGACTGTGCCCACTGAAACTGAAACACCGTCCCAGCCCGCAGTGGAACCTGCAACTGTTTCCTCACAGGGCGCGGGCATTGCGTGCGTTGGGTCAGGCACCGGAATAAGTTGTTTGACTGATAACGGCTGGCAGGTGTATACAGACGAAAATTCGAACCTGCCCAATAATTATCTCTATGCCGGCTCGGTCTGCCCGGATGGACAAATTGCCATCGGTCATATCGACGGAGTCGTTTTATTCGATGGCGCAACATTTACCCCGATCCCCGAGATTGGCAATTTTGCCACCATCGACGGCGTTGCCTGCGATGCCGGCGGCACGATATGGGCGGCGCACTTTCAGGGTGTGAGTCGGTTTGCGAATGGTGAATGGACAACTTTTGGATCTGAAAATCTGGCGGGCGGCGAATCCGCCAATGAGCTGGTGTACGACATTGAAGTCGCGCCCGATGGCAGGGTATGGGTCGTTACTTCGCGCAGTGTTGCATTATACGAAAACGATTCATGGACAATCTATCAAGAGGGGCAAGGCTTCGATGACAGCCGCTTCTTCAACGCACTGGCGCTCGATGCAAACGGACGTCCATGGGCGGCGCACAGCAGCGGCGTGGATGTGTTCGAAAATGGCGTTTGGACATCCATCGAAAAGACCGATTTCTCCTCACCCGAAAGCCTCGCAGTCGACGCGCAGGGGCAGGTGTGGTTCGGGACGATCATCGACGGCGCGCATCTTTACAACGGCAGTATGTGGACAGTCTACAACCGCGCTTCGAATACGGTATCGAGCGATTACGTCGGCTCGATCGCAGCCGACAGCGGCGGGCGCGTCTGGTTTGGCACCACCTACGGCCTCAGCGTTTTTGACGGAACCAACTGGCAGACCTATTTGATGAGTAATTCCGGTTTGGGTGATAACGATATCGAGTTTGTCGTTGTCACAAAGGATGGGCCCGCCCTGCCCGCGCTCGAGGAAAAGCCCTTCGGTTCTCTCACCGGCAAACTGGAAAACGCGGACGGCTCCCCGCTTGTGGATGTGACCGTGGAGATCTGCGTCGAGACCCTCGCTTCAACCTTCATCGGAGACACCCCCTGCTCCGATCAGCCGTTCTTCCTCTCCACAAAAACAGACTCGAATGGATCCTTCCTGATCGTAAATGTTCCGGCAGGCTATTACGTCATCGTCGCCGAGACCAGCGACGGCGATTGGGCTCAACTTACTGACGAGTTCGGCATCTCCTCTGAACGGACTCTGATCCAGGCGGGAGAAGTGTACGATATCGAAACGCTGACGGTGGAGGA
>DATKAU010000198.1:0-3180 GCA_035514655.1 Anaerolineales bacterium | reverse complement strand
AATGGCGGAGCCCGCCGCGTTGATCATTCTTTCGGCGAGGAACGCTTCCGATGGATTCGTTACTTCGATCAGTCCGCCTTCGCGCATTTCGAACACGCCGACTTCGGATGTTGCACCGAAGCGATTCTTCACCGAGCGCAGCAGGCGGTATGCCTGGAAGCGATCTCCTTCGAGATACAAGACTGTATCCACGATATGTTCCAGCACGCGCGGACCCGCGATTGTCCCTTCTTTAGTCACATGCCCGATCACGAAGACCGAGATGCCACTGGTCTTTGCCAGTTCGCGCAGCTGCGACGAACACTCGCGTACCTGTGAAACCGAGCCTGCGGAAGAATCCATGCTGGCAAGGTAGACGGTTTGAATCGAATCAATGATCAATAATTCCGGTTTAACCTCGTTGATGTGGTTGAAGATGATTTCGAGATTGGTCTCGGTCACCAATAATAAATTTGCTGGCAGGGGCACAGCAGAATTATTCGATGATTTTGACGCGTTATCGTTCCGCTGTGCCCCGGCGAGACGTGTTGCGCGCATCTTGATCTGCCGTTCGGATTCCTCCCCCGACACATAGAGCACGCGCTTCTGCGAAGCCATCTCCATCGCCATCTGCAGCATCAATGTGGACTTGCCGATGCCCGGGTCGCCGCCCACGAGGACGATCGAGCCGGGCACGATCCCGCCGCCGAGCACACGCGCGAACTCCTCAATCGGCACGCGGATGCGGTCTTCCGCGTCCGATGTAACGTCGCCGATCGCGCGCGGGGAAGACCTCCCCGTCAGCCCGCGGACCGCTGTGGTCTTCGTCACCGGCTCATCGTGGATAACCTCCTCCACCATGCTGTTGAACGATCCGCATTGCGGGCATTTGCCCATATACGAGGCGGCGACGCGCCCGCATTCCTGACAGACGTAGCGTGTTTGTGTCTTTGCCATGACGACCTCAAATAACAGTAGGGGCACAGCGAGTCAGTGATTCGTTTTTCGGACGAATGATCACGCTGTGCCCCTACGAGTATAACAGAAATTATGTTCTGTTTTCACAGGCGCGCCGAAAATTTGCTATACTGGAATTGTGATGCCGAAAGATCATGTTTCGGAAAATGCGCATCCGGATTTTGAAGGGAGTTAATTTTATGATCGAGTGGTTCGTTCGACTCAACCCCATATGGCAGGCAGTGATCGCCACAACCTTCACCTGGTTGGTGACCGCGCTGGGTGCCTCGACGGTTTTCTTTTTCAAACAGGTCAACCGCAAATTACTGGATGGAATGCTGGGATTTGCCGCGGGTGTGATGATCGCGGCAAGTTTCTGGTCGCTCCTTGCGCCTGCGATTGAAATGACGCGCGAGACGAATAATGTTCCGATCTGGCTTCCCGCCGCTTCGGGCTTCCTGCTGGGCGGCGCATTCATCCGAATGATAGATCTTTTCCTGCCGCACCTGCATCTTGGTTTTCCGCCAACCGAGGCGGAGGGCGTTCCCACGAAATGGAGGCGGAGCATATTGCTCGTGCTGGCGATCACCCTGCACAATTTCCCCGAGGGGCTGGCGGTTGGAGTTGCCTTTGGCGCGGTCGCAGCGGATTTATCCTCGGCGACATTGGCTGGCGCGGTGGCGCTTGCCATCGGCATCGGGATTCAGAATTTTCCCGAGGGTGTGGCAGTGGCAGTGCCTTTACGTTCGGAGGGAATGTCTCGATTCAAGAGCTTTATGTATGGGCAATCCTCCGCCCTGATCGAGCCGGTTGCAGGCGCGTTGGGAGCGGCAGCCGTGTTGTTCATGAGGCCGATCCTGCCGTATGCCCTGGCGTTTGCGGCGGGTGCGATGATCTTTGTGGTGGTTGAGGAGTTGATCCCCGAATCGCAGCTGGCGAAGCACACCGACTTTGCAACATCCGGCGCGATGCTTGGCTTTGTGATAATGATGATTTTGGATGTGGCGCTGGGGTGAAAAACAGCCACAGAGATCACAGAGCGCGCTGAGAAAAATCTCTGTGCTCTCTGTGGCTTAATTAGCAGTCAGCGCGTACACCTGGTTCAACATCTCCAGAAATTCACCCGCGGGTCGTTCCTTCAAAATCTCCTTGCGCGCGCTCCGGTCGAGCGACTGCATCAACAGGTATTGCACGGCATACTTGCGGAAGAGTCTCTGCCCATCCTCCGCGCCGTAAAACTGCATGCTTTTTTCGAGATGCTCGCGCACGGTTTCCTTTACCAACTCAGCCGGGACTTGCTCACGATCATAGCCTGCAAAGATCCATGGATTGGCGATCGCGCCGCGCCCGATCATGACCGCGTCGCAGTTGGTGTGATCCTTCATCCGCTGGATATCTGCCACGCTTCGCACGTCACCCGAGCCTGTCACCGGGATCCGGACTGCTGCCTTGACCTCGGCGATCGCGTCCCAGTTCGCGTTCCCGCTGTAGCGTTGTTCCTTGGTTCGCCCGTGGACCGCGATCAATGATCCGCCCTCTTCTTCCACGATCCGCGCGATGAGTTTGTAATTCTTGTTCCGATCCCAGCCCAAACGGATCTTCCCGGTGACCGGGACTTTCAAGGCGGATGTCAACCTGCGGAAGGTGCGCGCGATCTTCAACGGCGCCGGCATCATGCCCACGCCTGCGCCGCGATCCGCAATCGACTTGGCTGGGCACCCCATGTTGATGTCGATGATGTCGGGGTTCCATTCCTGTACCTTCAACGCGGCTCTGATGATCAAATCGGGATCGTCGCCGTAAATTTGAAATGTAACCGGGCGTTCGGCTTCCTCGAAATATAACCGCTTGGCAGGTTCCTTCGAGCGGCTGAGGATCTTTTCCACTTTCACGAATTCGGTATAACTCATTGCCGAACCGAGGGCGCGGCAAATGGATCGGAAAGGCCAGTCGGAGTAGCCGTCCATCGGCGCGAGGATCGTGTCCCCGTAAATGGGGACGTGGCGAACGAAGAAATTGGGCGTCCGGGTTTCGTTCATAAGCGACGGCAAGTATAACAGAATGTTCCCAGCCTGCCGCATGCTATACTTTGATCTCATGGACGATCCATCTGTTCCGAATCTTTATCAACAAGGCAGCGACCGCTCGCGCGGCAACCTGTTGGGCGTCGAGCCTTACATGATCCCGCAGGATTACGCATCCAAAGAATCGTTTTTCAACAAACTGAATGGCTGCCTGTTGGCC
>DATKAU010000197.1:0-3313 GCA_035514655.1 Anaerolineales bacterium | reverse complement strand
GAGATGGAGGGCTAGATGGAATTGGGGTTTTACAAGTTAATCCATTTGTAAGTTTCAAGGTATTGTTTCAGTGCAAGCGATATTCTGGCTCAGTATCGCCATCCCAAGTCCGGGATTTTCGTGGCGCAATGATGGGACGCGCTGACAAGGGAATAATTCTTACTACTGGCTCATTTACAGGTGATGCAAGAAAAGAAGCTGTACGGGATGGTGTGCCTCCAATAGAACTCGTCGATGGAGAAAAATTGATCGATATGTTTGAAGAACTTGAATTGGGTTTGAAACCGAAAAAAGCGTTTGACATCGACCCAACATTCTTTGACGAATTTAGAAAATAATGAAATTAGATTCTTACCTCAACTTTGCCCGCCAACTTGCCTACCGCGCCGGGCGGATCACACTCAGCTACTATAACAAAGGCATCCAGCACGATTTGAAGAGTGATGAATCACCTGTCACAGCCGCGGATCGCGCCACTGAGGAATTCATCCGCGGCGAGATCGAGAAGGCATACCCGTCCCACGCGTTCGTCGGGGAGGAGTTTGGTAAATCCGAAACTTCCTTCCGCGCTGAGCGGAGCCGCGAAGGGGCGAAGTCGAAGCGTGGGGGTGAGGGGGCGAAGAATCCCTTTCGCTGGATCGTCGACCCGATCGATGGGACCAAGTCCTTTCTCAAAGGAGTACCGTTTTATTCAGTGCTGATTGCCCTCGAGATTGAGGGGAAATCCCGAGTCGGCGTTGTCTGCTTCCCTGCGCTCGATGAAATCCTGTATGCGGCAGACGGGCTCGGCGCGTGGTGGAACGGCAGGCGCGCCCGCGTCTCGGAGGTGCGTGATCTCAAGCAGGCGGTGTTTTGTTACACCAGTTGGTCGGGCTTCCACACCAAAAAGCGGCTGGATGTGTTCAACAACATGCACAAGGAGTGTTTTTTTGGGCGCGGCTGGTCTGACGCGTACGGCTATCATATGGTTGCCACCGGTCGCGCCGAGATTATGCTCGACCCCGGCGTCAAAATCTGGGATGTGGCTCCCTTTCCGCCCATCTTCCGCGAGGCGGGCGGCTTCTTCGGCTCGTGGAATGGCAAGGAAGGTCACACGTACGGGGAGGGTCTGGCAGTGAATACCGCGCTCAAATCCAAGGTCCTGAAATTGTTGCGAGTATAATGGGCGTCACCATGGCAACTCGGACATCCATCCAGACCAAAGCCCAGGACGAACGCCTCCCGTATCGCCTGCGCGACAAGTTTATGTCTGCCACCGAGCTTGCCCTATTCCGTGCATTGCAAGACATGGCGGGGAACCATTACGTAATCTGTCCGAAAGTCTCACTCAACGACATTTTCTTCATCGTACGCCCGAACGAAAACGTGCACTTCTTCAACAAGATTTTCCGCAAACACGTCGATTTTCTGTTGTGCGATCCAAAATCGTTCCAGCCTTCGATCGGGATCGAACTGGTGAAACCCGTCTTGAAAAGCGAGGCGCGCGAAGCCGATCAGTTCATGGAGGATCTCTTTCTCAGCGCTGGGATTCCGCTCGTGCACGTGCCGTCGACGGAAAGATATTCGCAACACGATCTGACGGAATTATTTCAACTTGCGATTCTCAAGGTGAGGGAAACGCGTTCGCTTCGCGCCTCGGGGAAGGTTGATTCGGTTCCGATGTGCCCTGTCTGCGGCAGGATGATGGTCCTGCGGATCCACCGCAATGGAGCGAACGCCGGGAAACGATATTACGGCTGCATCGACAGCCCGGGTTGTAAAGGCGTCGTGCCGATCGATTAGAGCGCCTGCGCCGGTGATTCCTCTGCGATGAAATTTCTCGCCCGCAGAATTTTATACACTCCTGCGGCAATCCCCACACACAAATAACCAAAAATCAGACTAAAGACTCCCACTAAAGCGGATTGGCTGGTGGCATCCGCCATAAATTCTGAAACACTACCAGAAGGGAGTGTTACCAAAATCGCTTCGAGGCTGATAAGGATAGCCAGCAAAATCGGCGCAAGTATTGCTGATTTCGAGAGAGACTTCGCTGATTTATTCCTGCTCCAAATCCACAAGCCAATTGCCAATACAGTATAGGGGATGAACCAAAGGATAATCCCGAAAACATAAAATACCAGGGGCATCAACACGAAGTTCCATGGCTCGGAAACCTCCTGCAGCGATGAGAGCAGGAGAAAGATCGCTGTGCAAATACACCAGAGAACATACGGAAACATCAAGGCAATACCGAAATAGGTTCGCGGTTTCATAGGTAGTGTTTCTTCAACTCGGATGCGTATTTCATCCCAATGGTAGCGCGATTATTCGTTAGCCAATCCTTGAAAGCAATTTTTCCGCGCGCAGGTTCTTTTGAAACCAGCAGATTCGACATCAAACCGTCCACCTCTTCGGGAGTGAGGATCACGTCATTGACAAATAAGCTCAGGAACTGTGCCGCAAGCAACGCCAGCCGCGGCGGGATGGAAATTAATGGGCGTTTTGCACCGATCGTCACGCCGACCAACCGAACCAGTTCCTTGAACGAGTACGAGTCGGGACCGGCGGCATCGATGATATAGCTCTCCTTGCTGTACACACCTGCCATTGCCAGGTCAGCCACATCTTCAACATGCACAGGTTGGATTCCATACGACCCATCGCCGGGGATAAAGAATAAAGGGAGGCGTCGTAACAGGAAGGCGATGTTGTTGATGAGAATGTCTTCCCCGCCGCCGACCAGCACGGTAGGGCGCAGGATCGCGTACGACAATCCGGACTCGATCACTGTTTTTTCATTCGCCGCCTTGCCCCAGTAATAAGGGAGGTGCGAGTCCGCGGATGGGTTCGCGATGCTGAGGTGCACGATCCGCTTCACGCCCGCAGCTTTCGCGGCGCTGACGAGTTTCCGCGTGTTCTCCACCGCGCGCGGCTGGGTGTTATCGCCTTTGTCGAACCGCACCCAATACGTGTTGACCAGCACGTCAGCGCCTCTGAGTGATTTTGACATCCCCACTTCATCAAAATCCAACGGGAAGGCTTTCACTTTTCCATCGAAAGGATCGGGTCGGTTTGGATGGTTGGTCAATGTGATCACCTCCTCGCCGCGGGCAAGCAGGCGCTGGGTGATGAACTTGCCTGTGTAACTGAACGCCCCTGTGACGGCGATTTTCATTTGGTCTCCATCCTGGCTGGCTTTGGTGCCACGAGTGCAAAGAACGACACCATGATCCCAATGCCCACAAGGGCAAAAAGCAATCCGCCGAGGTTGTCGCCCAATTTCCCGGCCATTTCAAAAAACAATTCTTCGAAATTTCCCGCTTTGGGTCTG
>DATKAU010000196.1:0-5403 GCA_035514655.1 Anaerolineales bacterium | reverse complement strand
AAATGGAATTTCTCCACCAACGGAATCTATTGGGCGGGGAAGGCAGGCATCCCCTCCATCGGCTTCGGTCCGGGCGATGAGGAAACCGCACACACCGTGAACGATTCGGTCTCGCTGGAAGATATGGTCAAGGCGACCGAGTTCTATGCATTATTGCCCTCGTTGATTAAATGAAAACCATCGAGATCCGCCGCCATTCCATCCGCTCGAACCCCGGTGTTCACCTGAACCAGCAGGGCGTGACGCTCGCCCGGCTGGTGGGGCAGAACCTCGGTCCGTTCGATCGCGCGGTCACATCCACACTCCCGCGCGCGTTCGAGACCGCCATTGCCATGGGCTTCGCTGTGGATGAACAAATCGAGTTGATGAACAGTTACGGTGACGGTGTAGAACGTGAAGCGCCGTGGCCTCAGTCATGCGCGGGGTACGCGGAAGTGTTTCGTGAAGGCAAAGCTGCCGCGAAATATGCCAATCAACTGGCAGATGTGTATGCCAAACTTGCGAATTATCTTGCCGATGGACGCGCCGCGCTGGTTGTTAATCACGGTGGCGTGGCAGAGCTGGGCGCGGTGGCGTGTTTGCCCGATGCCGATCATCTAAAATGGGGTTCGCATTTCGATTATTGCGAGGGCATCCGGTTGTTCTGGGAGGATGGAAAGTTTGTGAACGGTGAGATATTAAGAGTGGCAACATAACTATTTGCTTCAGCCGCCGTCCGCGGCGGCGTATCCTGCGCCGGGGATGGCGCAGGGAGCGATTAAATTCAAAGGAGACTATATTATGCAAACCAACTTTAGAGGCCGTGACTTTATCGGCGACCTTGACTTCACAAAAGAGGAAGTCGAAACCGTATTGGATGTGGCATGGGATCTGAAACGCAAGCGCGCGCTGGGTGAACCGCACGCGTTATTGCGTGACAAGGTGCTGGCGATGCTGTTCTTCTTCACCTCCACCCGCACGCGCGGATCGTTCGAGGCGGGCATGGCCCAGCTCGGCGGCCACGCCGCGTTCATCGACAGCGAGACCACCCAGATCTCGCACGGCGACACCGCCAAGGAGATCGGCGAGATCTTCGGACGGTATTTCGACGGCATTGCCATCCGTCAATGCGACTGGCAGTTTGGCAACCAATATATCAACGATGTGGCCAAAGCCAGCCGCGTGCCGATCCTCAACATGCAATGCGACGTGTACCATCCCTTCCAGTGTCTGGCTGACATCATGACAGTCATCGAAAAGAAGGGGCGCGACTTGAAGCGTAAAAAGGTTGTTGTATCATGGGCGTATGCCGCGTCGTATAGCAAGCCGATCTCGGTGCCGCAATCGTTGATCCTGCAAATGACCCGCTTTGGCTGTGACGTGGTACTGGCACACCCACCAGAGTTCAAACTCATGCCCGATATCATGCAGCAGGCGAAGGACAACGCGAAGAAATATGGCGTCGGGTTCGAGGTCACCGACAATATGGATGAGGCCTTCAAGGACGCGGATGTGGTGTACCCGAAATCATGGGGTCCGTTGTTGACGACGACTGGCAAGGAGGATGGCAAGGCGTTGATCGACAAATACAAATCGTGGATTACCGACGAACGCCGCATGGGTTTGACAAAAGAGGACTCAATCTATATGCACTGTCTCCCTGCCGACCGCGGCCTCGAAGTCACCGATGGTGTGATCGACGGCAGACATTCAGTCGTCTACGATGAAGCCGAGAACCGCCTGCACGCGCAGAAAGCCGTGATGGCGTTGACGATGTCGTAAAGGTGTAGCGGCGGGGGGCCATCCCGAACCTACATTTAAAACAGGAGATTTATCGATGAGCAAACTTGCTGTCATCGCTGTTGGCGGTAATTCACTGATCAAGAACGATAAAAACGTCACCGTCGAAGACCAGATGGTAGCCCTGCGCAAAACCGCCCATCACATCGCCGACATGATCGAAGCCGGCTGGGACCTCGCCATCGGTCATGGCAATGGTCCGCAGGTTGGGTTCATCCTCAGGCGTTCGGAGATTGCTGCCAAGGTGGAAGGCATGCATGAAGTGCCTCTCGATGTGTGCGGCGCGGATTCACAAGGCGCGATCGGGTATGAGTTTCAGCAGGCTTTGCAAAATGAATACCACAGACGCGGCGTCAAGAAAGGCGCGGCAACGGTTGTCACACAGATGCTCGTGGACAGGAATGATCCGGCTTTTCAAAAGCCGACCAAGCCCATCGGCTCGTTCATGAACGAAGCTGAGGCACAGCACCGCGCGAAGGATATGGGCTGGTCCGTCGTCGAGGATGCAGGCCGCGGCTGGAGAAGAGTCGTCCCGTCCCCGCTGCCGAAGAAGATCCTCGAGTTGGAGTCGGTCAGGTTATTGCTCAACGCGGGTGTGACGGTCATCACGGTGGGCGGGGGCGGCATCCCGGTCGTGGACAAGGGCGATGGCACGTTCGAAGGCACCGCCGCCGTCATCGACAAGGATTTTGCATCGTCTTTGCTCGCACAGGAGATCGGCGCCGAATTGTTCCTGATCGCGACCGCCGTGGAAAAGGTGGCGATCAATTTCGGCAAGCCCGATCAAAAATGGCTTGATAAATTGACCCTCGAAGAAGCCAAAGCCTATCTTGCCGAAGGCATACACTTTGCCAAAGGCTCGATGGCGCCGAAGATCCAGTCGATTATCTGGTTCCTCGAGAACGGCGGCAAACAGGCGTTGATCACCAACCCCGAAAACATCGGCCGCGCGCTCAAAGGTGAAACAGGCACGTGGATAGTTAGATAGTTTGCCCGTTCAATGGTTACTTCGTTGGGTAGTTGCCTGGATGTCGCGGGCAACTACCCGTTGTTTTATATCGTGCATTACAATTAATTCCTGATGACTGTCTCCCCCCGCGTTTTATTGAGCATCGATTACGAGCCCTGGTTCGCCCTTTTTCGGCATTATGACAATCTGACAGACCCCGTCGAACGCCGCGATCTGGATGGCGGTTTTACGATGCGGGCGATTGACCCCATCCTTGACCAGTTGGGTGATTCGAAAATCAGCATCTATCTCGTCGGCGAGATCGCAGACTGGTATCCCGAGGTGCCGCAGAAGATCGTCTCTGCAGGTCACGAGCTGGGTTTGCATTGCCACATCCATCGTCCGTTGAAGAATGTGGATGAACTTGCCCAGGATATACAAACATCGATCTTCTGGCGAAAGAAGTTTGCCGTGCGCGGGTATCGCGCACCCATGATTGGCATCGATGAGGCGGCATACCAGTTGCTCGAAGCCAACGAGTTTGCCTATAGCTCGTCCATTTATGCGCCGGCTGGGACGCTGGTGCGGAAGGGGAAGGTGTGGGAGATTCCCGTCAGTACCATGCAGTGGCGCGGGAATAACGATATCTACACTGCGCCGCGTACTTTCAACTTCAGACTGCTGTTCAGCGGCGAATTTCCATACGGATCGAGTTTCAGCATCGGCTTGCTGGGCACGCAGATCTTCAGGTTCATCGAACGGGACTTGAAGCGCGGGTTGAACCCGTCCATCTTTTTGCATCCGTATGAATTGGTGAAGCCGCCATCGTCCGCCCGCCTCACGCGTGACCTGATCCGGAATCCGCATCTCACACCTTTTCTACGTGATAAATCGGGATTCCTCAAAACCCTGCTTCAGAATTTCCCCGTTTCCCCGCTTGGGGCTTATCTTGACGAAGTTGTGGCGTTAAATGAGCAGCCTACACGTTAGAAAAGTACATCCTGATCAGGCGTTGACGCTGCCCGACGCACTTTCCGCCGCCGCGACATTCACTGCATTGGATTCGTGGACGCAGCTGGCACGGGAGATCTACGGCTACGAGACGTATCGCTTCGAAGCTGTGCAGGGTAATGAAGTGACAGGCATCCTTGCTCTCACGCATGTCCGGCACCCCATCTTTGGAAATTATCTTGCAACATCCCCGTTTGGTTCGTTTGGCGGGTTTGCATTTTCATCCATCGAGGCTAGAGATGGGCTTTTAAACGAAGCGCGGAAATTCGCGGATGATTTGAAAGTCGGATATGCTGTGGTTCGTTTCATCGAAGAAAGCGGCCCGCCTCCTGCGCCATGGATGCAAAACCCAATCTATTCCACCTACTTTGTTGACCTTCCCTCCGAACCCGAAGACTTGATGAAAGGCTTTGGTCACCAGCATCGCAAGCACACCCGGCAGGCACTGCGGAAGGGATTCAAAGTCCGGTTCGGGCATCTTGAACAGTTGGATGAAACATACGAAGCGCTTGCGCGAAGCATGCATGAGCTCGGCTCACCGTATCACTCAAAAAAGTACCTGCAGAGGATGGCATCCCTGCTTGACGATAATCTTGAATTCGTTGTGATAAAGGATTCTCAAGATAACCTTGTTGGCAGCGCGGTGCTTGCCTATCATGGAACGACCGCGACCAATTTGCACGCGAATATCCTGCATGCGTTTCGTTCCGACTATGCGGGTGAATGTCTGTACTGGAGCATCCTTGAACATTACTGCCAAAAAGGGATGAAGGTCTGCGACATGGGCCGCAGTCTGAACGGCTCGGGCAATGAGACATTCAAATTCAAGTGGAAGCCGCTCAAGGTTCCGCTCGCGTATTGGTATTACCTGCCGAAAGGCGGGAATATGCCTGAATTGAACCAGAAAAACCCGAAATACCAATTTGCCATTTGGATGTGGAAACGATCCCCCGCGTTCGTCGTCCGTGCGTTGGGACCCCGCTTAATCAACGGGCTGGTCTGAAAGGCAGGATGTCATGAGCCACACCCTGCATCCCATCCACGAGATCGACCCCACTTTGATTGCCCCGATGGCGAAACTTCACGAGTCGGCATTGCACGGCTTACTCTCCGAGATGGGCTACCCCTTCGTATACCGCTATTTTCACCTTTGCATGGAAGACCCGTCGGTGATCGGGTTCTACGCCCTTTCAGAAACCGGCGATTTGATCGGTTATGTCAACGGCACGCCCAAACCCGGCGAGCTGAACTCCCGTATGACCAGACCGCTTACCTGGTTTGCCTGGCAATGCCTGCGATTGCTGTTCACCCGTCCGCGTGTGTTGTGGCAGGCTGTGGTTTCATCGCTCACGATATCGAAAAAGATGACGGAGGAACCGGGTGCCATCGAGGTGGTGTACATGAGCGTGGATCCCAAAGCACGCGGTCAGGGGCTGGGGCGCATCCTCATGCAGGCATTTCATGATGCCGCCCGGGAGGCGGGATACAAGCGCGTCACAGGCAGTCAGGAACTCGATAACAAAGTGGGCATTGACCTGTTGTATTCGATGGGCTACCGGGTGAAGTATTTATTTCGCGAGGGTGGGTACGATCGCCAGCGGATCGAGCTAATTCTCTAAAGGACAGTTTCGAGATCTGATCATGAGATTTTGATTTGCCCTCAA
>DATKAU010000195.1:0-3774 GCA_035514655.1 Anaerolineales bacterium | reverse complement strand
TTTGTGAAGCGGATTGCAATCCTCTTTGCCCTGTTCATTCTCCTGATCATCGTCCTTGCTGATCTGGGGAAGCTCGGGTTTCTCGGCATCATCAACTCGATCCCCTACGGCGACAAGGCTGGGCATTTCATCCTGTACGGGATTCTAACCCTGCTGGTTGACCTGACATTCATCCGTGCGCGTCGGGATTTAAACCCGAAATTGATCGTCCTCCGAATCGCTCTGATCCTTGCCCTGTTGATCGGAATCGAAGAATATTCGCAGCAATTCTTCGACAAACGGACGTTCAGTCTGCTCGACCTTGCCGCGAGCTACCTCGGTGTGATCGTCTTTTCGTTTGTGGCATTGAAGATAAAAACGTAGGGGCGTGATTACCCCGCCCCTGCGTTTTTATTACTTCGGCATCAACACCAGATGTCCCTCCTGCGCCGAGGAGTATGGCAAGAATCAAAATTCCCAACCCATGCGCCTCAGGATGATTTTTGCCCTGGACATGGGATGCCTCCAGTGATGAAGTAGTACGGGCACAACGACGCTGTGCCCGTTAGGATTTATTTTATATTCCCCAGCAATCGCGGGAACCAATACCACAATAAATCATCCGCCGGCTTGCCGTGGATCGATGCGGATTTATCCTGCAATTCGACCGGTGCGAAGTACCCGCGGCTCACCAACCCGCTGACCCAGGTGCGGTTGTTCAATGCGTTGAACACGGCTTCGTAGATATCCGCTTGCTGCTGAAGATCGAGGTTCACCGTGGCGAGGTCTGCATTTGGGCGGTTGAGCGCTGACCAATCGAGGCAGCCTCCGTTCCCGTTAGGGATGCAGCCCGTGGCTGAGTTCGTCGAGGATGGGTAGGATAAGCCGATGATGAACGGTTTGTTCACCTGTATCTGCACCGGCGCGACATTTTGATCGAGCAGCCTGCCGGCTTCGTTAATCATGTCTCCCTTGTTGGGCGGGATGGTTGTAGTGAGCGGGGCAAACCACAATAGGTAGACGGCATCGACATCGCGGAGAACGTTCACCGGTGCGACGATGGTGGTTGAGTTGTACGGGAGGGCAAAGATCAAGTTGCCGCGGAAGTGCTGGCGGATCTCGCCGATGAGATTTCTCCAGCGTGTTTCGGCGTCGGCTGGGACTCCGCTTGGAGTGCCGTCCACAAGCAGCCCCGATGGAAGAGCCGGGGTGATCCAATCGCCGCCGATGATTAACGCCTGCGCGCCGGAGAAGGTTGCCTGATCGGCAAAATGAATGGCGAAGGCGCGGTATTGATCGAACCAGTTGCTCCACCAGTTGCCGTCGCGCGGCGCATTCTTCCAAAAATCATTGGCGTCCACGGCAAAACGGGGCTGGGGGAAGATCGCGGTGTTGATGTTGAGCGCGCGCGCCTGTGAGACAGCGGTTACGGTTTCCACCCAGAATGGATCCCTGCCCGGCACTTCGGAAAAGATCACAGGGTTTGTTCGTCTGAAGGTCCACGACGGCGTGTACACGACCCAGTTCGCTCCAAGCCCCTGAATGTTCTGCAGCGCGGTGATGTTGAACGCACCAACGCTTGGATCATGGAAGGATTGGTACTCGACGCCCGCCATGAAGCCTGTTCCGCGCGAAGGGATGGTTGCGGCAACCAGTGGCGGGCTCCCCGAATTGAGTGGCCACGCCCATTCGTTGATGGTCTCGATTAGATTCTGCGGCACAATGGACGAGGAAACGCTTCGCCCGCGCGAATTGGGTCCCACCGTCTGTGCGTCGTCCGCTGAGTCGCATTGCGCGTTGCGGCAGTAGCGGTAGCCGAACGCGCCGACGATGTTTAGCGGTCCGTAGAGTTTATACGCCCAGCGGTATGTATCGCGCTTCCACATGGGGATGGGGGGAGTCCAACCGTAGGGATTGAACTGGATGTAGACCACATCGCCGGCAGGAGTGTTTGAGGGGACGGTCACCTCAAAGACGATCGGCGCGTCGGGTCCGGATTGCCACGATTGCACAACATCTTCGATGGTTGTGTTCTGTGCGGGCACGAGAATTCTTCGCGTAACGTATCGGCTGTCTGATGTGAACTCTGCATTCCAGAACCCGTCACCCAGGGTGTATTTGTATTGCACGTCCGCCCCGGCGGGGAGGAAAAGTGAGACGGAATATCTCCCATCAGGCATGCGGCTGAGCCTGGGCATGCGGTCAGCGATCGTGCTCAACCCGCCGCGCTGATCCGAAAAGGTGTTGCCAAGTTGAAGCAGGTTGCCTGCCAGCCTCACCTCCGCAAACGCATCGGTGGTGGGCGGCACCGATGCAATGAAGGTCACATTGACCAGCGGCGCGGGCTTTAAGCTGATTTGCACGGGTGTGGTCTGGTTGTCTGCCACGTCCGCGCCCTGTTGGAACGTGGAGAACGCGCCATCGAGCGCGTATGCCACAACGTTGTGGGTGCCTGCACGCAAGCCGATCAGTTGAAAACGCCCGGCTGAATCCGTCTGGGATATTGCGCCGCCTGCCGTCACCATGATATCCGGGATCGGCGCTCCGGTATCTGAATTAATCACCATACCGAAAATATTGCCTGACAGGGTGTTGACCGGCTTGTCTGCCCAACTGCTCACTGTGTCGATAATTTGTGTATTTCCGTTTACATAAAAAAGCCTGTATCGAATCGCTTCGTCGAGATTGGTGTCTTCATTGACGCGAGCTCCACCAGACTGCCTGACGTAGCGGTAGCGAATCACGGATTGATCAGGGATATCAAGGTTCGTCGTGTACGCCACTGCATCGATCGGTGTCAGTTGATAATCCACATGATTAAGAGACAGCCCGGTCACTTCATCAAGCACGCTGATAAGAAGGGATTCGCCGGCGAGGAGCGGTTCGGGCAGGCGCACTGTGAACGTCACGCGGGCACGCGGCGCGGGCGTGGCGGCTGGCCCCGAAGGTGTTGGGGGCAGAGTTGTCACGTTGGATGGAAAGGGCCACTCGAACAGCGAAATGGCGCATGCCTGGCTAGCCAGTGCCAGGATCAGAATGGACAGGATGATTCGGCGCGATAAAACAGGGGGACGTTTCATTCTCATTCTCCTCGTACGGATCTCACCCAGCCTGAGGTTGATTCTCCCGCGCAGGCTTTTCGGCGGCTGATGCGTTTCTCCTCCGCCCTGCATACGCGATGTAACTCAGACCGATGCTGACGAAGTATAACAAGATCATCGGGAGCATGACCAGCCCCATGTTAACGGGGTCCACGGTGGGGGTGACCGTCGCGGCAAGGATCGCGATGATCACTACAGCCAGCCTCCACTGTTGGGCAAGTATGCGCGGCTTCACCAATCCGATCGAGGTCAGTACATACACGACGAGAGGGAATTCAAAGAACAGACCGATCCAAAACATAAGGCCGGTGATGAAGCCGAAATATTCCTTTGCCGTCCAAAACTGGCTGATGTTCGTGAAGCTTCCCAGAAACGGGAGGGCGGCGGGGATCAAAACGTAGAACGTGAATGCCACGCCGGTTACGAACAGGATCGCGGCGAGGGGGATGCCTATTAATCCGAATCGTTTTTCACGCGGCATCAAGCCGGGGGCGGTGAACAGCCAGATCTCGAAGGCGATGTATGGTAGGGCAATGACGATCCCGCTGGTGAACGCAACGCGCATGAATACGCCGATTTCCTCCGTGACCTCGATGGCTTGCAGGCTTGCCAGACCCTTCACCGGACGCGCCAGATATTCCATCAACGGCAGTGTGAACCAGAACGAACCGATCACCGCCGCGCCAAGGGCAAG
>DATKAU010000194.1:0-3396 GCA_035514655.1 Anaerolineales bacterium | reverse complement strand
AGATCGTTGATGCGCGGTTTTTGTTTGGATATTGGAACGTGGCGTAGCCGGGTCCCCACGCCGCGCCATACAAGTTCGCGGCTTTGTTCTTGAAAAAGTCGTACCATGTGCCTTCGGTGGCATAGCCCGCCGGGATATCGTTTGCCGCGGGCAGATACCACGCCTCGGTATACCCATCCGATTCATCGCCGACGCCGACCGCGCCGTGCACATGTGTGACCATGGGGACGGGTCCGGTATATGGACCGGGGGTCTGATCGAACTCCGGACGTGTGTCGCGTCCCTCCTCGCCTCCGATCGGATTCGCCCAGTGCAGGGTTTGGTCCACCGGCAGAAGGTGCGGCAGGAAGTTTCCATCGGCGTCCTTGAGATCGTTGATCCACTTGACGCGCACAGGCCGGTTCCATTGCGCCTCGATGGTGAGCGAGGGGGCATTGTGAACCAGCAATGGGTTTCTCCTCGATCCGGCTACCGCGCCGTATCCCCAGACGGGTGTGGGGTCATACCCGGCAGGCAGGATCTGTTGCGAGATCTGCTTCATCGAGATCTCGTAATAATCGATGTTTTTCCCACCCTTCTGCCTGATTGTTCCTGCCCGCGGCATCACCGGCGGGATGAGCAGTGGGGTCACAAATTTTGGCACTGCAAGCGGGTCGAGGGTGCCACCGGGAATCACGGCTTGTGCTTTAAGGGTGAATTTGCCGCGTGTCGCGGCGTACAGGGAGAGCACTCCCGCTCCGCTCAGTTTAAGAAAGTTTCTTCTTGATATCATGGTCGCCTCCATAGGGATGTGAATTCCTGTACCGCAGGCTGGACAGGATGAGGGAGAATATCGAGTTTGTGGGTCGAATACCTCCTGTGAAAACAAAAAAATCGGCATCTCAAAGGGACCGGTTTCGCTATTGGCTCGACGGTGACATCATCCATGTGGATGGAGCGACCAGACACTGTCACCGGTTCATCGCCGACCCTCGTTGCAGCTCAAATTGGAGTTAGTCGCCCAATTTCGCAAACTACGTCTGATTTGGTTGTCATGCTCATGATAGTGAATATCGATCGGTAACCCAAGTGATTATCATCATCACTTGCCGTGATCAATGGCAACGGAATCAAAACGGGCTGTTCTGTGAACAGCCCGTCACAAAGGTTATATGGGCGGATGAAGGGAAATTCTTAAACCGCCTCCATCGCCGGCTGGTTCTGGCGAAGGGGCGCGCTGACAACGTGCAGGTAGTCCAGGATTTCAACGTACGAGTTGATTATGCTGGTTTCGTAATAACTAATCTGCCGGTCTTCGCAAAACTTGCGGATGATGACCTGCGCTTCTCGGAGCTGGTTGCGCGCCATCGAGGGGAAGAGGTGGTGTTCCACCTGGTAGTTCAAACCGCCGTACCAGAAGTCGGTGATCGGGTGGGCTTTAACGTTGCGGGCGGTGAGCACCTGCAGTCGCAGGAAATCCATCTGCTCGTCCTTGCCGACAATGAGCATGCCTTTGTGGTTGGGAGCAAACACCGACGCCACGTACAGACCGAAAAGCGCCTGCTGGATGAGCACAAATGCCAGCCCCATCCACGGCCCGAGGGCGGAGAAAATGATCGTAAAGTAGCCGATGAGATGGAGCACGAAGAGCAATATCTCGATTTGGCGGTATTTCCAGGTCTTCTTTTTGACGAAGAAGATCAGACTGCCGATGTGCAGGCTGTAGGCTTCGAAAAGCAGGAGGGGAAGAAAAAAGTATTTTTGATATTTGACGATGAAGCGTGGGACGCCGCGTTTCTCGAGTGCGGATTTTTCGCTGAAAGCGATAATGGGGATGGCAATATCGGGGTCTGTGTCTTCGCGGTTGGGTTGGGCGTGATGCTGGTTGTGTTTATCCATCCACCAGCCGTAGCTCATGCCGATCAGGAGGTTGCCGTGCAGCAGCCCGAAAAAGTCGTTTTGCCCGGTGGTGTGGAACCCCTGGCGGTGACCTGTATCGTGCGCAACGAACCCGATCTGCCCGAATACGAATGCCATGTAGGCGGCGTTCAGGATCTGGATCCATGGATTATTGGTGAGGAACAGTACGGCGATGCTGACTGCCAGCATGACAACGTTCAGGATGATCTTGTAAGTGAGAAAGCCAGGTTGTTTTTCGAGCAAGCCTTTCTCGAGGATCAACTTTTTAAGCGCGGCGTAACTCTGGTTATCGGGGGATTCGACGGTGGAAATGGACATTGGAACTTCCTTTGTGTGAATAAATGAACTGGCAAAACTTAATGCCGATGAATTGTAACCGTATTTACGGGATGGAGATACCCGCAGATGAGCGGGGTTTCATTCAAACCGCCTTGACTTATCAGAAATGATGATTAGAAGGAAGCCGCGGCTTCCTCCACTGTGTCGTACACCTCGATGAATTGCGTGATCCCTGCGATCTGCAGCACGTCGCGGATCGGAGGCTGGGCGGCGGCGAGTTTCAGCGGAATGCCTCCATCTGCGGAGAGTATCTTGTGAATGACCACAATCGCCCGCACGCCGATGCTGGTGATCGCCTGCAATTGGCTGAGATCGAGGACCAGGCAGCGCATCCCCTTTGCGTAGGCGTCCTTCGTCAGGGCTTCCAGTTCGGCGAAATTGTCCAGTGAGATCCGATCGCGGATCTGGAACACCGTGACAGGGACCTTTTCATTGCGTTGGGTGATTTGGATGAGGCTCATCATGCACTCCATTCGCCGTTACAGGGCGATGTCCGCCGGCTTGCCCAGAGACAGCCATTGGATAATGTCTGCGATGCCCGCTTCCGTGAAAACCCTGTCTGTTTTTTCCTTCGTTTCGCGGAAATAACTCCAACCTTCGTGGTGGATGGGAATCACGTGCAGCAGGTTAAGCGCGCGGACGATATTGACCGCGTCCATGGCGTTGAGGGTGAAACGGATCGGTCCGGTGATCGGGAAACCTGCGCTGCCGATATGCAGGATGGCAGAACCGATTTTGTATCGCCGTGCGATCTCGTGGATGCCGTTGAACCGGACTGTGTCGCCGGAGATGTACAACGCGCCGTGTTGTTGTCCGTTCCATTCGAGCAGGAAGCCGGTCGTTTCGCCGACGATAAGGTGACTCCCCAGCGAGCCATGATGCGCGGGCAAGGCTGTCACACTGATCTGGAATCCGTTTGATGCGAGGGTTGTGCCTTGCCATGTTTTCAAGCCGAGAGCGTTGCCGCCCAGCCTTTTTGCGCCTGCTTGTGTGGTGATCACCTGCTGAACCTTTGGCAGCAGGCGCGGCCCGCGCGATCGAGATTGTCTTCGTGATGATCGTGACTCAACAATACAGCGTCGATCCTGCCGATCCCCTCCGGCTTAATCGACGGATCCGTTTATTTCATCCCGCCGGTGCCGTAGCCAAAGAAGTAGC
>DATKAU010000193.1:0-2724 GCA_035514655.1 Anaerolineales bacterium | reverse complement strand
TCGGGCAACTGGCGCGTAATCGCGTCTAGAGATGATTCATCGTCGAAGCGGATTTCATCCGCTTTGGTATCAATGACTTTCAAGGTTCGTATCATATGTAAAGATTACAGGAGATTGCTTCGCGGCGCCGCTTCGTCTGTGGACTTTGTCTTCCGCTTAGCGCGGGCGCGGCTCGCAATGACACTTGAAATTATAAACCTTGACACTTTCCGGAGGAGAGGTGTAAACTTTTGGCTGCATTCTGAGCGGACACTCATAATGCAAAACTCAAGGAAAGGAGCGCACGATATGTCCCTGTACATCATCACCAGACTCTTCATCTCGCCTTTTGATGCCGGGATGTTACCTTATCGTAGTGCGCCTGTTGACCGTTAGGTCATTCCCTCCTGTCGTTTCAGGCTGTGGCGCACATCGTCACAGCCTTTTTTATTTAATTGTTTGCAGGGGCGGGGTCACCCCGCCCAGGGCGAGACGTTTCGCAGTTTTCGCCCCCATTTGGAGAATGCAACATGACCACAATCGAACCCGCAATCACATTCGACTTCCGTAACGCCGTCCATGAGAACCGCCTGAAGGGTCTCTGGAAGATGATGGTGGACTACCGCATCCCGTACCTTGCCGCTATTGCAGCGATTGCCGTTTCGGCTACAGCGAAGATGTTTGTATACATCCTGCTCTGGTATTTCACTGACGATGTGCTCGTACAGGGTAACTTTATCGGGAACAGCCTGGCACAGACTTCCCTTTGGATCGGGCTGGGTTTCGTCGCGCTGGCGCTCGTCGAAGGCGGATTTGCGTTCCTTTCAGGACGTTTGGCTGCCTTTACCGCCGAAGGTATCACGCGCCGCCTGCGCGACTTCCTCTTCGACCACATCCAGCGTCTGAATTTCTCGTATCACGCCACCACACCTACCGGCGACCTGATCGAGCGTGTGACCTCCGACGTTGACGCGCTGCGTCGCTTCTTCAGCGAGCAAGGCATCGGCATGGGCCGCATCATCCTGCTGTTCGTCATTAACTTTGTCGCCATTCTAAACCTCAATGTGAAGTTGGGGCTTGTCTCGGTGATTGTGATCCCGTTCATCCTGATCGTGTCGCTATGGTTCTTCAAAAAGGTGACCAAAGCGTATGAAGAGTACCAGGCGCAGGAAGCCGTCCTATCCACCACCCTGCAGGAAAACCTGACCGGCGTGCGCGTGGTGAAAGCGTTTGCCCGGCAGGACTATGAAAAGAAAAAATTTGAAAAGGACAACTGGGGCAAGTACCTGAAGGGCAAAATCCTGCTCCTTATGCACTCGATGTTCTGGCCCCTCTCGGATATAGTGCTCGGGTTTCAGATGCTGTTTGGTTTCGTCTACGCAGCGAACATGGCAATCCGCGGCGAGATCACCGTTGGCATGTACATCGCCTATGTCGGTCTTGTGGTATGGCTGATCTGGCCGATCCGCAACCTCGGGCGGATCATCGTTTCGGCGTCGACCGGCATGGTGTCGTACGGCCGCCTGATGGATGTGGTGAAACAGGCGCGCGAACCGCTCCTCGATGGGACAGTGCAGCCAAAGGGACCGGTGCCAGGCGATATCGTGTTCGAGAACGTCTCATTCATGTATTCAGACGGCAAATCGAACGCGTTGAAGGATATCTCTTTCCACGTGAAGCCCGGTCAGGCGATTGCGTTGCTGGGTTCCACCGGGTCGGGCAAGACATCGCTTGTGAACCTGCTGCCGCGCTTTCATGAATACACCGATGGACGCATCCTGCTCGACGGCATTGAGTTGAAGGATTACCCGCGGGCATACCTGCGCAGGCAGATCGGCATCGTGGAGCAGGAACCCTTCCTGTTCAGCCGCTCGATACGCGAGAACATCACCTACGGTGTCGGTCGCGAAGTGTCGCAGGAGGAAGTGGAACGCGCCGCGAAAGCCGCGGCAATCCACGATGTGATCATGGGCTTTCCCGATGGCTACAAGACCATCGTGGGCGAGAAAGGCGTGACCCTCTCCGGCGGCCAGAAGCAGCGCACAACCATCGCGCGCACGCTGTTGAAGAACCCGCGGATCTTGATCCTCGACGACTCGACCTCGTCGGTTGATACAGAGACCGAAGCGTCCATCCGTGAGGCGTTGAATGAATTGATGGAAAACCGCACGACCTTCATCATCGCCCATCGGATCCAATCCGTGATGGTCGCTGACTTGATTTTGGTGTTGGATAAGGGCAACGTCGTCCAGATGGGAACGCATGACGAGCTGCTTTCCCAGACGGACGGTATGTACCGCCGAATCTACGATATCCAGACGCGGATCGATGAAGAGTTGGAATTTGAGATGGCGCGCGTGAATTAAGCCTCGTTGGTCGAGACGCAAGCAGTCGAGACCAAAGACAACAAGTAGAGAAATGGTTTGATGAAACAACTGATGTGGTCTTGATACGGGCTTTGCCCTACTCGACCACCGTTTGCAACGGAGATTTATCATGTCTGATGAATTAATCGAACTTGAAGAAGAGGAACATACCTCCCAGCTCACTGCGCCTGTGCTCAAGCGGATCGTAAGCCTGCTCAAACCGCATTGGAAGTGGGTGCTGGGTTTCCTCGTCACCATCGCGGCGACGTCCGCCACAGACGCGTACTTCACGTACCTCAACAAAGATATCGTGGATGCGGGCATCAATTTGAAAGACACCGCCAGGGTTACGCGCATCGCCTGGCTGTATGGCTCAATC
>DATKAU010000192.1:0-3585 GCA_035514655.1 Anaerolineales bacterium | reverse complement strand
GAACACGGCAATGAAAGCGCCTTCGATGGCGATGCAGACATTGCCTATGGGTTGTTGCTTGCCGACGCGCAATGGGGAAGCAATGGGCGAATCAATTACAAAGCAGAGGCAGAGACATTGATGCGATCGATCCTTGAATCGACCATCGGTTCGGAAAGTCATCTCCCGATGCTGGGGGATTGGACAGATCAGTACGGTGAAGTTTACAGCCAGTATACGCCTCGCTCCTCAGACTTCATGCTGGTCAACTTCCGCGCCTTTGGGCGGGCGACAAGGGATCCCGTCTGGACCGACATCATCTGGCAAAGCCAGTATGTGATGAATGAGATACAAGCCAGTTACAGTCCGCAGTCCGGATTGATGCCCGATTTCATTGTTCTGGCTGGCGACTTGCACATCCCTCAACCTGCGCCTCCCGATTTCCTCGAGGGACCGCACGACGGTCACTTCAATTACAATGCCGGGCGAGTCCCGTGGCGCGTGGGCAGTGATGCCCTGTTGAATGACGATCTCGCCTCCCTTGCCATCGCGCAGAAGATCTCACACTGGATCGAATCCTCCACAAACGGCGACCCGGCAAACATCCGCGTGGGATACGACCTGGATGGGAATCCCCTGCCGGACAGTGATTACTTCACCACCTTTTTTGTTGCACCGATGGGTGTGGCGGCAATGACTGATCCGAACCAGCAGGAATGGTTGAACGCCGTCTACGACTCGGTCTACAACCAGCACATTGATTATTATGAAGACTCGGTGAACCTGCTCTGCCTGCTGGTGATGAGCGGGAACGCGTGGACGCCGTAGAGTCGTGTCATTGCGAAGAGCGATGGCGCCGAGGCGCCAGAGCGACGAAGCAATCCCGTCGAACTTTCAAAAAATTGTTAGATGGTGAGTCGAGACATCATCCCCTTGCGGGATTGCCACGCGCCTTCGGCGCTCGCAATGACTCTTGTAATTACAGGTAAAATTAGCCCATGCTTTCCGCCCTGCTCAAAACCATGCGTCTGCGCCAATGGACCAAGAATGGCTTTGTGTTCTTCGCGCTGGTGTTCGACAAGCAGTTGTTTTCGATCGATCCGTTCCTGCGTACACTCGAGGGGTTCTTTTTATTCTGCCTGATCTCGAGCGCGGTCTACCTGTTCAACGATATCTTCGATATCGAAGCCGATCGCCAACACCCGGAGAAAAAAAACCGTCCGCTGGCTTCAGGCAGACTGCCTGTCGGCGTGGCATGGGGCGCGGCGATTCTTCTAGCGGCAGTGGCGATTCCTGTCGGGTATGTGATATCGCCCGCCCTTGCAGGAATCCTCGCGCTGTATTTGAGCGTCAACCTGTTGTATTCACGCTGGCTGAAACATGTCCCAATCCTGGATGTGTTCATTGTGTCGTCGGGGTTCGTGCTGCGTGTTGCCGCAGGCGTGGCGTTGATCACGGTCGAACGGTTCTCGCCGTGGTTATACATGATCACCACCCTGTTCTCGTTATACCTCGGTTTCGGAAAGCGCCGCGCCGAGATGAGCCTGCTCGAACAAGGCGCGGGCTCACACCGCAAAGTGCTCGATGGCTACACCCTTCCGCTTCTCGATCAACTCATTACGATCGTTTCCGGCACGACCATCGTCACGTATTCGCTGTATACCTTCACCGCGCCGAACCTGCCTGAAAACCACAGCATGATGCTCACGATTCCGTTCGTCATGTATGGAATCTTCCGGTATCTGCAATTGATTCAAACCGGTCATGCCGCGGGGGCACCAGAGGAGGTCGCGCTCAAGGACCGACCGTTGCAGGCGACGGTGTTATTGTGGATTATCACCGTGCTCGCAATTTTTTACTTATCGTAGAGCGTGAAAGTATCTCGCTCAATACCATGACCACAGCCTCCGCCCCCGGCAAGATCATTTTATTCGGCGAGCATGCGGTGGTGTATGGGCGCCCTGCGCTTGCGGTTCCCGTCACACAAGTCCATGCGGATGGCGAAGTCCTGGACTCAGACTCCGCGGGGATCTGGATCCACGCCCCGGATGTCGATCTTCACGCCGAACTGAACACGCTTCCCTCCGACCATCCGGTTGCCTCTGTCATCCATAACTTTCTCTTCCTCTCGCGCGTTACGCCATTCCCAAACCTTCACATAACCATCACCTCCACCATCCCTGTCGCCTCCGGTCTTGGCTCCGGCGCGGCAGTGACAGTTGCCCTCGTCCGTGCATTATCGGCACATTTAAACCATCCTATGACAGACGAGGAGGTCAATGCCTTCACATATGACATCGAAAAACTGCATCACGGCACACCTTCCGGCATCGATAACACGGTGGTTACGTATGCAAAACCTGTTTATTTCATGAAGGGGCAGCCCATTGAAATATTCAAGGTTGGCAATCCATTCACGATTGTGATCGGCGACACGGGCATCTCCGCACCGACGAAGGAATCTGTGGCGGATGTGCGCAGGTTATGGGAAACAGACAGGTCAAAATGGGAAAATGTATTCGATCGAGTTGGAGAGATTGCAAAAGAGGCACGAAGTGCAATAGAAAGCGGCGGCTGGAAACAGCTCGGCGAATTGATGAATCAAAACCACTCATTATTGCAAGAGTTGACCGTTTCATCGCAGGAACTTGACCGCCTCGTCTCAGCGGCGCGAAACGCCGGGGCAATGGGATCAAAACTGAGCGGCGGCGGACGCGGCGGGAACATGATCGCCCTCGTCGAAAAGGATCGTGCCGACGAAGTCTCCTCCGCGCTGCTTTCCGCCGGTGGGACAAATACGATCGTCACACAGGTTTCATGAAGTGGATCGCGCCTGCTTTGGCGTATCTCGCAGTGGGGTTGGGTTTATTCGTTTTCCACAACGCATGGGGCGCGCTGCTGGGATTCCACGCGGCGATCATCGGCTCGCTTTTGATCGCCAGACCGAACATCCCTGTGTCCATCCTTTTTACAGCCACGAACAAAAAATGGATCGCCCTGAGCTTCGTGCTTGCCGGAGGCAGCGGCATCGCGTTATATTTTCTCAGGGATGTCTTTCGGATTTCAGGTGACCTGCCTGCCCAATTGGAGAGCATCGGCCTGACTTCCTCCACATGGATCCCCTTCATCGCTTACTTCGCCGCGGTCAACCCTTTTGTAGAGGAATACTTCTGGCGCGGATATCTGGGTGATGCAGCCAAAGGATTGTATGGATCCGATTTGATCTATGCAGGGTTTCACGCCATGATCCTGATCGGAAAAGTACACCCCGGCTCGATCGTTTTCGGGCTTGCCGTGCTCACGTTTGCAGGCTGGTTCTGGCGGCAGATGGCACGCGAAGACGGCGGTCTGCTGGCTCCTGTGCTTGGGCACATGGGAGCGGATTTCACCATCCTGATGGCCGTCTACTGGATGATAACGTGAGATTTCAAACGATTCTCTAATCTCTCTCCGCGGAAGAGGTGCTACAATGTTGAGCATGAACAGGAACTTCACCCGACCACCCTGTTAAGTCGTCTCTGAACTGAGATGCATTGAATGCAAAGCCCGATGGGCTTGCTTCGCGTTTCCCCACACTTGTAAAAAACCCACACCCGACGATTTAGA
>DATKAU010000191.1:0-5455 GCA_035514655.1 Anaerolineales bacterium | reverse complement strand
AATGTGGACTCTGCCACCCGTTCTTACTCCGCGTGGGCTAAGGCAGCCGAAGCGGAAGCCAGCACGGTGGATTCGGCTACCCGCTCTTATATTGCGCAAGCGAAAGCGGTGGCCTGCGGTGTGGATGCTACCTACGGCCTTGACCTTGACTCGGCGACCCGGTCTTACATCGCCTGGGGATTAGCAGGAGCCTTGTGTCGCTAGCTGTCCACCGTTTTGCTCATCGGGACGTGCTGGCTCGCTCCGTTCTTCTCCTCCCGAGCACACGTCGACAACCCTGCACTGGCTCATTACCAGTGCAGGGTTTGAAAAAACAATTGCTGGAAAGAATTACCAAAAATGAAAACACATAAAATCCTTACTGGCTCGATATTTTGGCGTTTGTATTAACAATCTCGTTGCTCATCGCAACACCGGCCTCTGCCATTATCGGCGGTCAGCCCGACGGAAATGGGCATCCGTATGCAGGCGCGCTCGATGTACTGCCTAGCCGAACTCAAGGCTTATGCTGGCTAAGCGATAATCATCTCGTCTTCACAGGTAAGAGAGCGTCCTAACCAGGGGCATAGAGCCGACGCGGTGACCCGCGCAGCTTATACTTGGCCGTTTGCCTGCTGTAGTCAACTGTTTCATATCAGAGCTCATATGACAGTTCAGAGCAAAAAGCTAAAAGGAAATTATCTGACGTAGTGGTATCATCGCCCTATGACCACTGCCACCGCCCAAGCCGCGCCCAATATCGCGTTTATCAAATACTGGGGCAATTCTGACAGCGCGCTTCGTATTCCCCTCAACGGATCGATCTCGATGAACCTCGACGGGCTGACCACGCGCACCACGGTCAGCTTCCAGCCGTCGCTGCCTTTTGACGAACTGGTGATCAACGGGCATAAAGTGACCGGCGCGGGGCTGGAGCGCGTTTCGTATATCTTGGATCTCGTCCGCGGTATGGCAAAAGTCAACAACCGTGCGGAAGTGATCACCGAGAACAATTTCCCCTCAGGCGCGGGGATCGCCTCCTCCGCTTCGGCTTTCGCGGCTCTCGCGTTCGCCTCCTCCACAGCCGCGGGCTTGACCCTGTCCGAACGGGAGTTATCCCGCCTTGCGCGGCGCGGGTCCGGTTCAGCGTCACGATCGATTCCCGGCGGGTTTGTGGAATGGCGGGCAGGTACCAGCGACGAAGACTCGTTTGCCTTTTCCATTGCGCCGGCGGATTACTGGAACATCGTGGATTTGATCGCCGTCGTCAGCGCCGCGCACAAAAAGACCGGCTCCACCGAGGGTCACGCCATTGCACCGTCCAGCCCGTTGCAAGCGGCGCGCGTCTCTGACGCGCCGCGCCGATTGGATATCTGCCGTGAGGCAATCCTCAAACGAGATTTCAATTCGTTTGCCTCGATCGTCGAACTGGATTCAGACATGATGCACGCTGTGATGATGACCTCCACGCCTGCCCTGCATTATTGGAAGCCTGCCTCGCTGGCGGTGATGAGCGCCGTGCGGCAATGGCGCCTCGACGGACTCCCCGTCTGCTACACCGTGGATGCCGGCGCGAATGTGCACGTGATTACCCTCGAAAGCGAAGCGCACGCGGTGGAGAAAAGCCTGCGCGAAATCAATGAGGTGGAAAACGTGCTGATCGCGCGGGCAGGCGGCGCGGCAAAGGTTGATGAAAACGGAAGTTAAGACTTTAACACAAAGGACACCAAGGTCACGAAGGAATTAAACCGTAAGGTTTTCCTTGGTGTACTTTGTGTCCTTTGTAGTGAGAAAAAATCGGCTACATAATCGGGGGAGATAACGGCTCTTTGGGGACGGATCGCAGATCGATCTCGATTGCAGAGAGCAGCAGTTGAATTCCCAGCAGCACCGAAAGAGTCGGGAGCATTACCGTCCCTGTGGGCGCGGGGATATTAAGGCTTGCGTATTGAATCCATTTGATTATTCCGAAGATTAAACCAAATATCAGCAATGGAAAGCCCGTGAGCGCGTAAACGCTTGCCATGGAAAAATCATAGATAAAGTTCTTAAGCAGGAACCGCTTGATGAACGTGCCGAACAATTTGAACGGGAACTGGAACAGGATGCGGTGGATCAGCATGTTCGACACTTCGCTCTGGTAACGCGCCGGCATGGGCACGTCCTTCACCACCGCGCCGAGCAAGTATAGATTTGCCAGCATCGAGGTTTCGAAATAATACGTTGGGTCGATTCGATCCAATGGCAGTTGGGCAAGGACTTCAGCCCGGACGGCGGCAAACCCATTCGTAGGGTCGAAGAGATTCCAGTAACCCGTGGCGGCTTTCGAGAGGAAACCCAGCCCCATGTTGCCCAGGCGGCGGATCAAAGGCATTTGTTGCAGGGATTGGAAATCGCGGAAGCGGTTCCCCTTGGTGTAATCCGCCTGCCCCAGGATCAACGGTATGATGAGAGCGGGCATAAGCGACGCATCCATCTGCCCGTCACCGTCCACTTTGACGACGATCTGCGCCTCAAGTTCGAGCGCTTTTCGGAAGCCAGTCGCCATCGCGCCGCCCACGCCGAGGTTCGACGCATGACGGATCAGGATGATACGTTTGTCTTTTTTAGCGGAGGCAGTTACAACGTCCGAAGTGGAATCGGGCGAGGCGTCGTCCACAACGATGATGTGTTTGACGTATTCCGGGATCCCCTTGAGGACGGATTGGATCTCCCTCTCCACGCGGTAACAGGGAATGACCGCGGCTATGCTGTATTTTTGAAAATCAGGGGAGGAGTGCATTAAATTTTGATCGATAAACTTGTGTAAATCGCGTAGCTTTACAGTCTGCTTCAAATAAATTTTCAGCCGCGAATTTCACGAACCAAGGCGTATTGACTTTTCGTGAAATTCGCGGCAAAAGCGAACGACGTTACTCCACCGAAATAATAAATTGGTAGTGCGGCTGCCCGCCATCCTGCACTTCGATCTCCTGATCGCGGTATTTCCCGCGCATCATGTCGGCAATGCGGTTGGCTTCCGCGTGAGTCGTGTCCTGCCCGTAATAAAAAGTGATCAATTCGGCTTCCGAGGCGTCAGCCTTTCCGAGCAGCAGGGCACAGGCCTCTTCGAGGGAGTACGCTGCCGCGACCAGTTTGCCGTCCAGCAGGGCAATGACCTGGCCGTCTTCACAATGAACCCCATCGATCTCGACACTGCGGGTCGCGGTGGTGATCTCGCCGGTTTTCACTGTGCCCGCAGCCTTGATCATTTTTTCGGCGACCGAATCAAGTTCCCCGTCGGGTTGAAGCGAGAGCATGGCAGTGAGTCCCTGCGGGATGGTGCGCGTCGGCACCACCGCCACCTGTTTCACCGTCACATCCCTTGCCTGGTTCGCCGCCATCACAATATTCTTGTTGTTCGGCAGGATGATCACCTTGTCGGTGGGCAGGTCCTCGAACGATTTCAAAATATCCTGCGTGGACGGGTTCATCGTCTGCCCGCCCTCGACAACTGCCGCCGCGCCGAGACTGGCGAAGATGCGGCTTAAGCCCGTGCCCGGCGAAACGACAACCACCGCGATCTGCCCCGGCTCCACCGCGGCAAATGAAACATTGCCTGCCTTGCTATTCTGGATGTCGTCCATCTGCGCGAGCAGGTTTTCCATCGCCACCTTGGTGATGGTGCCCAGCTCCATGATGTAATCGATCGGTTCGTAGCGTTTCTCGAGCGGCACGTGGATGTGCATGCGATAGATGCCCTCGCCCTCGCCCACCTGGATTGACGTGCCCATCTCCTCGAGCCGCCCGTAAAATTTCTGCAAATCGAAATTATTCGGGGGCATGAAATCGACAACCACTTCGTAGTCCTGCCCCGCCTCCACTTCATCCATGGCATCCTGCAAATTCATTGCCGAGATCGGCTGCACACTCATCACCGGCGTCTCAAGTGACTCGCCGTACACATGCCGTAACATGCCCTCGAGAATGAAGAAGTATCCCTTGCCGCCTGAATCAACGACTCCCGCCTGCTTCAGGATGGGGAGCAGATCGGGAGTCCGTTGGACGGCTTCATCCGCCGCCTTGACCGCCACCTCGAGGATCGTGATCGCGTCATTCGTGGATCTCATGGCTGCCTCTGTTGCATCAGCCACGCCGCGTGCGACGGTTAAGATCGTCCCCTCGACGGGTTTGACCACGCCCTTGTAGGCGGTGTCGCGCGCCACGCCGAACGCCTTCGCAAGTGTCTCACCATCCAGGGTTTCCCTGCCTTGCACGCCGCGTGCAAACCCGCGCCACAACTGCGAAAGGATCACGCCCGAGTTGCCGCGCGCGCCCATCAACGCGCCCTTCGCCACCGCCGCGGCCATATCGCTGACCTTGCGGTGACCTGAATCCTTGATCTCGTTCCATGCCGATTGCATGGTCAGCACCATGTTTGTGCCGGTATCGCCGTCCGGCACGGGGAACACATTGAGCGCGTTTACAGTGTGCTGGTTAACGCGCAGCCAGGCAAGCCCCGCCTCCACCAGCCGCTTCATGGATTGGCCATTGATGGTCTTTTTACGCAGTTTTAAGACGCGTTCGGTATCCACAGCCATGGTGCATTCCTCTCCTAGTCGGTACTGCTCACGCGCAAGCCCGCCACGTGCACGTTCACGGTGTTGACCTTCAAGCCGAGCGCCTTCTCCACGTGGAAGCGGACGGTGTTTGCCACACTCTCCGCCACACTGCTGATGCGCGTGCCATACTCGACGATGATGTGGATCTCGATGTCGATATGCTCGCCGTTGTATTTGACCGTGATGCCGCGCGAGGGGTCGCGGGTGATCGATTTCACCAGCCCGTCCGCAAGGTTGCGCGCCGCCAGCCCCACCACGCCGTATGATTCCAGCGTGGTGCGGTAGGCAATCGTCGCCACGGCACTCGGGGAGATGTGAATGCCCCCCAATGTTGTCGTCTCTTCGCCCATGATTCCTCAATTTCCGTCATTGCGAGCCCGGAGATTGCTTCGTCGGGATTTCGGCGCTGTCGCGCCTCAATCCTCCTCGCAATGACACGATTGTGTCTATTTTAACATCTTGCCTGCCATTAAGTCACGTGGTAAAATGCCGTGCTCTTCAATAGGGCAGATATGTTGGAATTATAGCAAGGAAAGGAAATGGCAAGTCATGGCTAAGTGTGCAAACTGCGGCAAGTCCACGGCATTCGGGCATAATCGCTCGTTCTCCCAGCGCGCCACCAATCGAACCTTCAAGCCCAACCTGCAGAAGACGATTGTGATGGAAAAAGGCCGCAAGGTCCACAAGATCCTGTGCACCAAGTGCATCAAGGCGATGGCCAAAACCACCGCATAAGGTTTGGCTCTTTTCAAAAACAAGGGTCACGATCGCGAAAAAAGGTCGTGATTTTTGTTTTAATCGGCTGTTTCCACGATCATCTACGAGCCCGCAATGGCACTGCGCAGGGATTTAATCCCGGCCGGTGTGCCCTGGGG
>DATKAU010000190.1:0-7671 GCA_035514655.1 Anaerolineales bacterium | reverse complement strand
ATTGATCGACCAGATCAAAGCATCCGGTGCGCCTGCCATCTTTCTGGATGCCTCGGATAACCCGGTTCTCGCCGAACAGATCGCCGCCGAGACGGGTGTGATGGTTGTCACTGATTTGCATCTCGAATCACTGACCGATGGCGCGCCTGCTGCCACGTATCTGGACTTGATGAAACACAACGTCACACAGATTGTTGATGCATTGAAATAAATTATTGATGGCAGGGTGGGGTCTCTCGCCCGTTTTGGGCGGGAAGACCCCGCCCCTACAAGACAAAAAAATGTACCCAAACACCCAGCACCGCCCCGATCAACCCGTCCTCGACGTTTCGCATCTCACCTACCGTTATAACGGGCGCGAAGCGCTCGAGAACATCACCTTTCACTTGCACGAGAGCGAGCGTGTCGCTATTGTGGGACCGAACGGCGCAGGGAAGAGCACCCTGCTCAAGGTGGTGGCGGGCGTTCTCCAGCCTACCTCCGGCGAGGTGAACATTTACGGCTCACATCCCGACAAACACGTGTGCATCGGTTATATTCCACAGCGCAGCCAGGTGGATTGGAACTTCCCGGTCACGGTGGCGGATGTGGTGATGATGGGGCGCTCGGCGAGACTCGGTCCGTTCAGCTGGCCCCGCAAAAAAGACTGGGAATTTGTCCAACACGCGCTCGAAACAGTTGAAATTGCAGACCTGGCTTCACGACAGATCGGTCAGTTATCGGGCGGTCAACAACAGCGCATGTTCATCGCCCGCGCCCTTGCCCAGGAATCCGAATTGATGTTGATGGATGAGCCGCTCACAGGCCTGGATGCGCCCTCTCAGGAGGGAATCCTGAACCTGCTCGACCGCCTCAAACAGGAGCGGGTTACAGCGATGGTTGCCACGCACGATCTTGATCAAGCCGCGATTCATTTCGATCGAGTCATGCTTCTCAATCATCGGATCATCTCGTTTGGCGAACCGAGGTATGTGATGCACACGAACAATCTGGTCAGGGCATATGGTGGAAGACTGAAACAGCTGGATGGAGAGCAGGTACTGGCGGTTGATGACTGCTACGACGATGGGGACCATGACCACACTCATTAGCTTTTTACAGGAGCCTCTCCAATACGAATTCATGCAGCGCGGCATGATCTCCGCGGTGCTTGTCGGCATTGTGTGCGCCGTTGTCGGCACATACATGGTGTTGCGAGGCATGGCATTCTTCGGCGACGCGCTCGCACACACCATTTTGCCTGGCGTCGCGCTCGGTTACCTTGTCACCGGCGGCGCGCGTGAGCCGTTATTCTGGTGGGCGCTTGGCACAGCCATCGTCGCATCGCTGGGCATCGGCGCAATCAGCAAGAGCGCACAGATCAAGGAAGACACCGCCATCGGCATCATCTTCGCCGGGATGTTCGCGCTGGGGATTGCCTTGATCTCCACCGTGCGCAGTTACGCCGTGGACTTAAGCCACTTCCTCTTCGGGGATGTGCTCAGCGTATCGGTTCAAAACCTGTGGCTGATCCTGATCTTTGGCGGGATCGTGCTTGTGGTTGTCTTCATGCTCTACAAGGAATTCACAACAATATCCTTCGACCCCGTCCTTGCCGCCACCCTGCGGCTTCCCGTGGATCTGCTCAACAATCTCCTGCTTGTACTGATTGCTGTAACGGTCGCAGTCTCGCTGCAAACTGTGGGCGTCGCCCTCATGGTTGCCATGCTTGTCACCCCTGCCGCCACCGCCTACCTGCTCACAGACCGCCTGCCGCGTATGATGCTCCTCGCCGCGATCTTTGCCTCGTTATCAGGGGTGGTCGGTTTGTATCTCTCATATTATCTCAGCATTGCCTCCGGTGCGGCGATCGTGCTGACAGCGACGGGATTTTTCATGGCCGCGTTGGGATGGAAGAGGGTGAGGAGATGGCTCACTCCTTCTCCCCGCTCACTTTCATCCACGCCTTCTTCAGGTTCAAGGCATCCTCTTCCATGATCGGGCTTTCGCACAGGATGCGCCCCGCACAACCGAACCCCTTCAATACCTGGAATAAATAATTGATCTTCAGATCGGATTCTCCCAATGCGAGATGGTTCTTCTCGCCTTTGGGACCGTATTCGATTCCCGAGAGGTGGATGTGCAGACTCTTCAACGCCTCCCTCCCCAACGCGGCTTGATACGCTTCGATAAGCGACGTCCACTCCTTGACCGTGTTCATCGTTCCATCTCCGGGACGTGCGTGGAGGTGGGCAAAGTCGAGGCACGGCTGCACGCCTTTGATTGCCCTGCTCATTTCGAGTGTATCCTCCAGCGAACCCAGCATCGCGGACTTTCCCATCGTCTCGGGCCGCAGGGTGACAGGGTTCTTTTTCTTGCGCAGTTCATCCACGCAGTTTTTCAAGCGCGGGATGGAAACCTTCAATACCTCGGCGGGGGGACGCTCGAAATAAGAGCCGGGGTGAAAAATGATATCCGTTGCCCCGGCGAGATTGCCATAGTGCGCCGCGTCCATGAGCCGCTTGCGTGATTTGGGCCACTCATCATCCGTCGCGTTCAAGTTGAAGAAATACGGTGCATGCACGCTCAATGAGACTCCCTGCTCCGAGGCCGTCTGCTTGATCACCGCGCAGGTCTCCTCCGAGACGCGCACTGACTGCACCCAGCCCAACTCAAACGCTGTCAGCCCGATAATCTTGCTGAACTGGATCGCACCCACCGAACCGCCCGGTTTCTTGGGAGTGCCGATCGGTGACCCTACCGTGCCGAAATGAAAAGATAAAGTCATAATATCTCCTTCCAGATTATATAGTACGTAACACTTGATCCGTTTCGCCTGCTTCGTGTTTAATTGCCAAGAATAAGGCTTGCCTTAATCCAGAGCGGCGGACCCAAAATCAACACCCCGATCAACACCGCCGACAGCGCAGCGACGAGCACCGCCGCCGCGCCCACATCCTTGCCGACCTTGGCAAGCGGATGTTGGACGGGGCTTGCCAGATCCACAACAGCCTCGATGGCGGTGTTGATGAACTCGGCAGTGAAAACCATCGCAATGGTAAGCACGAGCACCGCCCAGTCACGCGGCGGGATGGCGAGCCAGAACCCGAGTACGATCACGCTCGTCGCGACGATTGAATGCACCCACGCGTTCTGCTGGGTCTTCAGCACATGCCACCAGCCTCGGAACGCATGACCGATGGCGGCAATGCGTGAGAGGATGAATTCCCAGAAGTTCCTCATGATTCTTGAATTGTAATTCCAGACAAGCCAAGCTCAGCGAGTATTTCCGCCTGCGCCTTCCACATCTTCGATTTTTCCCCCGGCTTCGCATGGTTGTGGCCGAGCAGGTGCAATACGCCGTGCACCACAAGTAATTGCACCTCTGTATCGAGCGCATGACCGGCGGCCTTTGCCTGCGCCTTTGCGCGCGGGATTGAGATCAGGATGTCGCCGAGGTACGGCGCGCCAGTTTCCGGGTCCGATTCGGAGGCGGGAAAGGAAAGCACATCGGTCGGTGCGTCCATGCCCAGATAGTCTTGATTCAGTTCGTGCAGGTGCTTGTCGTCCGTCAACACAACAGACAGGTCAGCGCCCGGTGATCGTTCTTGATGAGTCAACGCCGCACGCGCCGCACGTTTGACGAGCTCCCGGGGGAAATCGAATTTTGATTCGATGTGGATCATGATGGTAATGACTTCATGCGGCGGTGGAGCAGGTTATTTCCTCGGTATTGTGTTTGCGTTCTGCACCGCGGACTCATCCTTGGGGTATGAGATGCGCGGGTGATGTGTGCCGCGCAGGATGGTGACAAAGGAATCAGTGATGATGCCGAGATCGCGCAGGGTGAGTTGTGTGTTGTCGAGCTGACCCTGTTTCTGCGCGTTCTCGATCGTCGAGTGGACAATCTTGCGCAGATCATCCTCGGTCTGTGGGCGTTCGGCGCGGGAGCGCGCCTCGGCGCCATCGGCAAGCAAGAGCAGAGCGGTCTCACGCGAGCGCGGGCGCGGACCTGGGTAACGGAATTTCTCCACATCGACCTTGGATGTGTCGCCGCCCGCAGCCTGCACCGCCTGGTTGTATTGATACACGGTGATCATCGTACCGTGATGTTCAAGGATGAAATCGTCAATTCGCTTCGGCAGGCGATGCTTGTGCGCCAGTTTCACCCCGTCGGTGACGTGTGCGATGATCGTCGCCGCGGCGACTGTGGGATCGATGTCGTCGTGGGTGTTGATCTCGCCCTGCGGCTGGTTCTCGATGAAGAACACCGGGTTCATGGCCTTACCCACATCGTGGAACATGGCGCCGACCCGTGTGAGCAGGGCATCCGCGCCGATGAGTTCCGCGCTCTGCTCGGCAAGGTTTGCCACCTGCAAACTGTGCTGGTAGGTGCCGGGGGCATTGCGCAGAAAGTATTGGAGCAAAGGTGAATCGGGGCGCGAGATCTCGATCAGTTGCAGCGCGGTCGTCAGCCCGATGGCTTGCGCGAGGAAGTATTGCAGCAACAGGGCAATGCTCGATGAAGCCAGCCCGCTGAAGACTGCCGCGCCTGCCAGTTCCGCCATGCCAACCCCGTCTGTCGGGGTGAAAGGGAGCCTGTACGCGACCAGGATGATTATGCCGGCGATGGCGATTGCCATGCCCGCGCGGAAGAATGTCCACACGCGCCGCGCCGCGCCCAACACCAGCACGCCTGTCAACGACGAGATCAGGTAATACGGAAACAGATCGAGCATGGTGGGCATCGCGTACGGGGCGAGCAGCGCCATCGCGATGGAAAACACAATCCCCACCTCCACGCCGAACAATGTGGCGAACAACAATCCCAGGGCTGGCAATGGGAACGCGTACGGCACCACTGTGCGGTCAACGATGGTACCCCGTACGCTGACAATGAACACGATGAAGATCAACGCGATCACGATGAGACTGCGTGCGTCGAATAAAAACTGCATCCTGCGCCGCGAAAAATACAACCGGATGTACGCCGCCACAATCAACACCAGCGCGCCTGCGCCGGCGTATTGTTCCCACGGATTCTCCGCCTGGATTAGCACCAATTGCTGGAGCGCTTCGAGTTGTGCGGGGGAAATGATCTGCCCGCGCAGGACGATGATTTCGCCCGCCTTGTACTCCTCGAAGACGGGTTCCACTGCCTCGCGCGCCGACTGACGGGCTGATTCGGTCAATTCCGCGTTATACAGGCTGTTGGGGACGACGAACCCCGAGACGATCTCGACAACCAGAGTGGCTTGATCCTCGTTCAACGAAAAACTGACGAGCGAAGGCAGGCTGCGCACCACCGTATCTACATCCTGCTCGCGGATGCTCCGGCGTGAGACCTGTTCGAGCACGTCGAGCGATTCCTGCTGGATCAAATCCCAGCGCGGCGCGGAAAGAAGAAGGATCTTTTCGATTGTGTCCGGTTGTAACACGATATCGCCCATGGAGGCGATCTGCGCCTCCTTCTGATCGAGGGTCGCGGTGACATCCTCGCGCACGAGGGTGATGTTTTTCAGGGCGGCACCAAGTCGTTCGTTTTGGCGGCGGGAAATCGTCGGGTCGGGGGAGGCGTAAACGAGCGCGACCGCGTTTTCGGCGGCCAGACGCGCCTCCTCCGTCCGCACCTGGCTTTCGTAACGGATCGAGCGCGGCGCCTGATAATTATCCGGCGAGACGTCTCCTACCTGTAATGACGTGGTCGAGGACGCCAGGATGAATGGGTAGACCAATGCCCCATATGAAATCGCGCTCACAAGGATGAGCAGGATGAACTGAAGCATGCGGATGCGCGGGGGCGTCTGCCGGTGCCGCGCGGGAATGATCCCCATCTTAGTCTGGAAAAATAAACCGTAGAGACGCAGAGGCGCGGAGATTCTTTAAAAGAATTTCTCTGTGTCTTTGCGTTTCTGTGGTGGAGAAAAATGCAGCCATTTACCTGGGTTGAAGAAGTTCCTTCACCGCTGCGCTGACCATGTCGTTCGGTGCACGCCCCGCCACTTTGGGCATGACGGTCTTCATGACCTTGCCCATATCGGCGGGTCCCGCCGCGCCTGTCTCGGAGATGGCAGCGTGTACGAGGGCGTGCAGTTCCTCCGCGGGCATGGCTTCCGGCAGGAAGGCTTCGAGCACTTTGATCTCGGCTTCGTTGGCTTCGATCAGATCGGCGCGGCTGGCTTTGCGCGCCTCGTCCAGCGATTCACGGCGGTTCTTGACCTCCTTCTGGATGAGGTTGATGATTGCCATATCGTCGAGTTCGACGCGTTTATCCACTTCCGCCTGTTTAGCCGCGGCGAGCACCATTCTCACTGTGCGCTTGCGGATTTCATCGCCGCTTTTCATGGCGTCTTTCATGGAATCGTTCAGTAGGTTTTTGATACTCATAGGGAGGATTATAGCAGAGATGGGAGGGCGAAAACTTCAAGTCATGCAAAGATGCACTGAAGGAATCCTGCCTCATCGTATTCGTCGTCGCGGTGCATCGGGCGGCGAGATGAGATCAGAATTCTGCCCTCGTCGGTGAATTGGTTGTGCTCTGTCACTTCCTCGCACCTGTCAGCGCGGTTGTGAGGCCCAATCCTACATACACCAACCCGGCGAAGTATCGCCCGCCGGTTTGAAACTCTTGATTACCCTTCAACTTCTCCGCCAGAGAACTGGCTAACGAGGCATAAATGCTGTCTGTGATGATTGCCAGTCCGACGAAGATTGCGCCGAGCAGAAGGTTTTGAGTGACAACGTTTCCTCGTGCAGGATCAATGAATTGCGGCAGGAAGGCGATAAAGAAAAACGCGGTCTTTGGGTTGAGCAGGTTGATCACAAATCCCTGCCAGAAGATGCGCGAGAGACTTTCCGGGTTGATGTCCTCCTTCGATCCATGTTCGGGTATCATCAATTTCCGGATGCCAAGGTAAATCAAATACGCCGCGCCGAGATATTTCACCACGTCGAACGCCACCGCAGACGAGAGCAGAATCGCCGAAAGCCCGAGTGCGGCAGCGACCGCCTGGATGAAATTCGCTGTCTCGATGGCAAAGACCGAAACCAGCCCGGCGGTGCGTCCCTGATTAGCGCTGCGCGCGGTGATATACAACACAGCGGGTCCCGGCACCAGCAACAGTGCAAGCGCGGCAGCGATGAAGAAATACAGTTGTGTGGATTCGATCATGTCGCAGAATTCTCCCTGCCATAATTTTCGATCCGATTCTTTGCCAGCGCGAGATATTCCTCATTCAGTTCATACCCCACGTAATGCCGCCCTGACTTCAATGCGGCGAGAGCGGTCTGCCCTGATCCGATGAACGGGTCGAGGACAATTTCATTTGAAAACGTGTACAGTTGGATCAAGCGATACGGAAGTTCGACGGGAAACGGCGCAGGATGACCGACCTTCTTTGCAGATTCAGAAAAAAAGTCCCACACCGATTTGGTGAATTCCAGGAACTCCTCTTTTGTGATTGTGCTCTCGCGCCCCCCGATCTTTTCGCGCTTGAAGGTACCTTTGGAAAATACGAGGATGTACTCGTGTGTGTCGCGCAAGGTTGGGTTCGACGCCGACTGCCACGAGCCCCACGCGGTGGATGTGCTAGCACTCGAGGATTTATCCCACACGATCTCGCCGCGCATCAGGAAGCCCAGCTCGATCATATCGCGGGCGATATACGAATTCAACGGGATGTACGGTTTGCG
>DATKAU010000189.1:0-4609 GCA_035514655.1 Anaerolineales bacterium | reverse complement strand
GATCGAGTTGTATAATCCCGGCTCCTCCCCAGTTAATCTGGCAGGCTGGGTTTTGAGGAGCACTGATAACACGCCTAATATCGCTTTAACGGGTACATTGCCCGCTGGCGGTTATTTCCTACTTGAACGCGGCAGCACTCTTACAGATGACACGACTGTCTCTGACATTGCAGCTGACCAAATATATACTTCTAACGCGCTTACGAACACTGGTGAAAATCTACAGCTTTTTGATCCATCGAATCGTTTGATCGATACTGCCAATTCAAACGGAGGGACATGGCCTGCTGGCAGTTCGGCCACATTCGGGAGCATGGAACGCCGGATCGGCATGGTTGACAGCGACACAGCATGGATCACGAATACAGGGGTAGTGCGAAATGGATTGAATGCAAACGGCAACCCAATCAATGGGACGCCTAAAAATGCCAACTGGGCGAATCTGGTCACTCCGACTGCCTCTGCAGCGCCTACTCATACACGCACGCCTACGAGAGTTCCAACGCACACCGTCGCTCCCACACTGCCTCCTCAACCACTCGTCGCGATCAACGAATTCGTGCCCCGACCTGGTCATGACTGGAATAACGACGGCGCGGTCAACACCGGCGATGAATTCATCGAGATCATCAACCATGGGACAATAAGTGTCAATTTGAGCGGTTACAGCCTGGATGATGAAGTCAATCTCGGATCGAGTCCGTATACACTCCCCTCTGTGACGCTTGACCCGGGTGAGCGTATTGCCTTTTACGGGAGCCAGAGCAACCTGCTTCTCAGCGACGGCGGCGACGGTGTACGCCTGCTCAGGCCCAACGGGGAGTTGATCGACGCGTTTAACTATACGGTCGTCAATTATCCCGATCAGTCCTTCTGCCGGCTGCCCGATAATGGCGGGCTGGATGACTGGAATCGGAATTGCTTCCCCACGCCGGGGTTGAGAAACAGCCTTGGCGGGATTGCCCCCAGCCCTGTAGGTGGAGAGGACCAGCCTGCGTGCCCCATTGCCGATACTCTTCCGATCGATTTCTTTATCGCGGAATGTGAGCCCTTCGGGCACAATATCTGGAACCGCCATTATTGGGACGAATTCGGCTGGTATGGGGAACAGGATCTGCCCAAACCGCCGGGGAAATGGGATGTCTTTGTCGATTAAAAAACGAGCGCCGGTCTCCTGACCGGCGCTCGTTGTATATCTAATCCTCTGACGCTCTAGCCACTTCATCCGGCTCGAATACGACCTCCTCCTTGCCGGTTAATTTCTCCTGCACTTTTTCGAGGATCAAGCGCAAATGCCCGGGGTGTGCCACGTAATCGAGATCGTCGGCGGGGACAGCCAGCACCGGGCAGAGCGTGAAGTTATCGATCCATTCCTCGTACAGATCGTTGAGACTTTGCAAATAGTCCGGTGCGATGGTGCGCTCGTAGTCGCGCCCGCGGCTGGCGATGCGGTTCAACAGGGTGGAGACGGAAGCCCGAAGGTAGATGACCAGGTCAGGGGGAGGCAGGAAGCGCATCATCGTCTCGTACAGTTCGCGGTAGGTCTGGTAATCGCGCTGTTTGATGTACCCCTGCACGAACAGGTTCCGGGCGAAGATCTCCGCATCCTCATACAGACTGCGGTCCTGCACCACCGAGTTGGGATGCTGTGAGAGTTTGTAATGCGCGCGCAGGCGGTGCGTGAGGAAGAATACCTGCGAATGGAACGACCAGCGGTCCATATCGGCATAGAAATCGGCAAGGTAGGGGTTCTCGGTCACGGGTTCGTAGAACGGCTCCCAGTCCATGTGCCTGCAGAGCATATCCACGAGGGTTGATTTTCCGACGCCGATGTTACCCGCGATCGCCACAAATTTTTTCATGACTCCTCCGTAAAATCCGGGATCGCCCGATGATGTTTCACTCTGTGAATTCTCCGGCAAGTTCCTTGTCTATCACCTGCTTGAAGACATCGATCGGCTGGGCGCCCACCACCGCGAGACCGTTGATGAAGAAGGTCGGCGTGGAGTTGATCCCGAGGTTGAGGGCAAAGTCGCTATCCGCCTGGATCTGCGCCTGATATTTCCCGTTGTTCAGGCAGGATTCAAACGAGGTCTCATTGAGGTTGAGATCCTGCGCGTATCGCAGGTACACCGCATTCCCCAGCGCTGCACTGCTGAACAATTTATCGTGATATTCCCAGAATGCATTCTGCTCGCCGGCGCACATGGCGGCTTCCGCGGCGGAGAGTGCATCGGGGTGAATGGATGTAAGCGGCAGGTGGCGGTACACAAACCGGATCTGCCCCGGGTAGGCATCCAGCAGGGGTTCGTAGACTTCATCGAACCAGCGTTTGCAGAACGGACATTGAAAATCGCTGAACTCGACGATGGTGATCGGAGCATCCTCAGGACCGAAGGCATAACTTCCCTCGGTGGGGATATCGTAGCGGATGAACTGCGGTTCCACCGTCGCCGCGGGCTGGACCGCCGTCTGTGAGTTTGAGCTTAACTGCGGGAACAGGTTTGTCCCCCAGATCACATACCCGGTGAGGATCCCAAAAAGGAAGGTCAACACGCTGACTGCGGCATAGAAGTGACTCCGCTTGAAAGTGACGGTGTCTTCCTCGAGGATGACCGGCTCGATGGGGTCGATCTCGACTTCGAGGGCGATGGGTTTTTTTGTAGAGGGGGTTCTTGATGTTCTTGCAGGCATGGATGTCATTATAAGACAGGCAGGGCGATTTGTCATTTGCAACTTTGGCAGGGTGGAGGCGTATATCGATCTGTACCGGAATAAAATCTCAACCTGTGCCGTCACACGGCGCATGGAGCGACACACTGGAGGTCGAAATGACAACGCATGCAAAACATATACCCTGGTATCTATGGCCCTTCGCGGCGATCTGGAAACTGCTGGCGGTGATCGTCGAAATGACGGGGCGGCTCGTGGCGATGATCCTCGGCATCGTGCTGATGATCGTCGGCGTGCTCGTCAGCCTGACGGTGATCGGCGCGATCATCGGCATCCCGCTGGCGATTGTCGGTCTGTTGTTGTTTTTGAAGGGAATATTTTAAAGGCGTAGGGGCAGACCTGCGTGTCTGCCCCTACATTTTCATGGCGCGATCGTTTCGGATTGCGATCCGCGCTTTTTGAACCGCAGCATGATCCGGCTGGGCAACGAAGCGAGGAATCTCCTCACAGGAGGGATCCGCATGATCAGCAGGATGACCGCAACAATCGTGTAAATCAACGGGCGGATGATCTCACCCTGCAAGGCGAAGAAGTCGCCCTTCTTTCCCAACGCGTAATGTAAAAGTACGATTGGCACAATCAGATAAATGGTCTGGTGCAGCCGCTTCCACGTCTTGCCGAGGCGTTTCTTCCACACGTCAAAGGATGTCATTGCAAGCGGTATCAACATCAGGAAACCTGCCAACCCATACAGGATGTATGGTTTCTCGGCGATGGTTTGCAGGAGCAGGCTCCACGCGAAGCCGTAATCGAGATTGACAAAGATGATCACGTGGATGGTGGCGTACATGAACGCGTACAACCCCAGCGCGCGCCGGCGTTTAAGCAGTTCGCTCCATCTGAAGAGTGTGTTGAGCGGCGTGCAGGCAATCGACAGGATGAGCAGGGTGATCGCATGTCGCCCGGTGCGCTGTTCCAGTTCCTGAATCGGATTGGCAGACAGATTGCCCGTGATGAGATCGATCAGGATCAACACAAGAGCCGACCATGCATAGATATGCATGGCGATTTGAAGGGGGGTGTAACGGGAGGAAATTCTTTTCATGTTGAAACGTAGGGGCAGACCTGCGTGTCTGCCCCTACGATATTAATAATTCACGTTCAAATCCATGCCTTCGTACAGATACGCAACCTGTTCGGCATAACCGTTGAACATGAGCGTTTCGCGGCGGCCTAGTTCACCGATGCGCCTTTCGCTTGCCTGCGACCAGCGCGGGTGCGAGCGTCCCGGATTCACGTTCGAATAGAAACCATATTCGTTTGGTCCAACCGCGTTCCACAACGTGGACGGCTGTTCATCCGTCAATTCTATCTTGGTTATCGCCTTGATGGATTTGAACCCGTACTTCCACGGCACCACCAGGCGGATCGGCGCGCCGTTCTGGTTCGGCATCGGCATGCCGTACAAACCCGTGGCAAGGATCGTCAACTCATTCATGGCTTCATCAAGGCGCAAGCCCTCCTGGTAGGGCCACGGGTAAAACGGACTGCTTTGCCCGGGCATTTCTTCGGGGCGGTACACCGACTCGAAGCGCACGTACTTCGCGCGCGAGGTCGGTTCCACTTCATTCAACAAAGCCGCGAGCGGAAATCCCGTCCACGGGATGACCATGCTCCAGGCTTCCACACAGCGCAGGCGGTAGATTCTTTCCTCCTGCGTGAACCTGCCAAGCAGATCCTCGAAAGGGTATGTCTTCGGCTTGTTCACAAGTCCATACACTTCCACTGTCCAGGGGCGGGTGGTGAACTCCTGAGATCGGGGCGCGACTCCCTCTTTGACAGTTGTGAATTCATAATAATTGTTGTAATTTGTGATGTCTTCGAATGAATTGGCGGGATCGCCCAACTCGTCGAACTTCGCCGGAAGATCCGCCGC
>DATKAU010000188.1:0-7142 GCA_035514655.1 Anaerolineales bacterium | reverse complement strand
GTAGAAGATGTAGTTGAAGAAATCGGATCCTTTGGCAATATCCAGGTCCGCGTTGCCCTCGAGTTCACCGACCACCGCAGGCGGCACGGACGACAGCACCGCGTCCGCTTCGCTGGTTTGCAGTTGATTGAACTGTTGCGTACGATCCTTGACGATCTTGGCGATGACTTCCTTCACTACAGGTTCACCGCGGAAGTAATCTGGATTCGCCTCGAACCTGTAAAACTGACCTGCTTCTACCTCGACGAGTTTATATGCGCCTGTGCCGACCATGCCCTGAAACTGGCTCAATTCGCCGCTGACGGCTAGCTGGTCTTCCCAAATATGCTCAGGCAGGATGTACGAGCCGGCCAGACCTTCATTGAGGAAGAATGGCTGTGGCTCCTTGAGTTTGATGGTCAAGCCGTAATCGCCGGTCTTTTCCATGGATTCGATCGCGCTGAGGTTGTTCGCACGACCGGCGGCAATCAGGAAGTTGTAACTGAAGATGACATCGTCGGCGTTGAAGTCTTCGCCGTCGTGCCATTTGACTCCATCGCGCAGGGTCACCGTCCAGGTGAGACCATCTTCATTCGGCGTGGCAGACGTGGCGAGGGATGGGATCGGTTCAAGATCGGGCGTGCGGATGTAGAGCGAGTCATACACCCAGCCGACCATCCAAAACCCAATGAAGGTATTGAAGTTGGCTGGTGTGATCGGTCCCTCGTCGTTATCGATCAACACCGTAAGTTGCTCAACGGCATGGGCAGGAGCGCAGGCGGTCAGAAGCAGGCTGACCAGCATCACGGCGCTTAGAAGGTGGAACAATTTTGTTTTCATTGAATCTCTCCTCCGAGAAAATGAATATGAAACTGTATGCGGGAACCTTTGTGGTTATCTCTGTGTTTTGCCTCCTTTGGCAATGATAAAGCAGAATATTTCCATAGTTAATACGATGATTGGCGTCTATTGAATCTATTGATTTGTGGGAATTAATTTTACGAACTGAGCGAACTCGTCCAGGAAGCGATCTTTGCTGAAGCGCCGGGCATTTTTTACCATTGTATCTGTTTCAAAGGATGTTTCGCCCCGCGCAAATCTTTCGACCGCGTCCATGATGCAAGAAGCAGATTGCTCGGGGAACAACAGACCGGTGACTCCGTCTTCGACTGTTTCCAGCGCTCCCCCGGAGCCATAGGCAATGACGGGGCACCCCGCCGCCTGCGCCTCAACGATGGCAATGCCGAAGTCCTCCTCCGCCGCGCAGACGAAAGCACGCGCTTTGCCAAGGAGTTCGGCGACTGTTTCATCGGGTTGATAACCCAGCAACTTGATATTTGAATTTGCCATCCGTTTCAGGCGCGGGAATTCCGGTCCATCGCCGACGATGACGAGGGGAAGATTCAACTCGTTGAACGTGCGCACGAGCAGGTCAACCCGTTTATAAGGCATCAGCCGCATGACCGTGATGAAATAATCATCGCGTTTCGGGTTTGGCTGAAAACGATCCACTTCCACGGGCGGATGGATAATGCGAGCCTCGCGCCCGTATGCGCGGCGAATCCGTTGGGAAACTGCCCGGGAGTTGGTTGCAATCGCATGGACGCGTGAAGCGGCTTTCCTGTCCCATGCGCGGAAGCGGCTCAGGTATGCATCAATGAGTCGATTTTTATTCGAGTGTGTGCCGTTGATGTTGAGGTCCGTCCATGCATAGCGCATGGGCGTGTGCGTGTACGATATGTGACGGGCGCCATTGTAGTTTTTCGCGCCGTTTGCCACCGCATAATTGAATGAGACGATGGTATCGTAGGGGCGTAAATCGAGCCGCTCGATCGCCGCAGGCATGAGAGGGAGGAGGTATCGATGGTACTGTTGGACGAGCGGGAAGGAATTGAGGCCTGACGTTCTTATTTCCCGGTTTGCAAGCGGCGTGTTGGTGAAAATGGGCTTGTTGTAGACAAGCGTGAAGATGCTGGCATGCGGGAAGGCTTCGAGCGCGGCGAATAACACTTTCTCAGCGCCGCCAAGCGGTACAAGGGGATCAACGACGAAGGCAATGCTGGAATCAGAGTTCATTCAACGTGTTCCAAATCACGTGGGCCGTGTTCTGCCATGTGAATTGCCCTGCCCTTGCCAGGCCCTTTTCGATGAGTGACGCACGCAGATCCTTGTCGCGTAAACATGTTCGCATGACTTGTATGAGGGTATCAGGTTGTTCTAAATCGAAGATTAACCCCGCATCGCCGACCACCTCGGGCAGTGCTCCGCCGTTCGAAACGATAACGGGTGTTCCGCACGCCATGGCTTCGAGCGCGGGCAAGCCGAATCCCTCATCCATTGACGGAAGCACGAACAATTCCGCGTTGGCGTACAAACCTGGGAGCTCTGCTCCCAGGTATCCTGTAAAATAGAGGTTTGGATCTCCCTGAGGCAGTTTCACAGGGCGAAATACATGCCCCGCTGTGCCAGCAATGACCAGCCCAACATCGGGGAATTCATGCTTGATTTGATCCCAGGCGTTTATCAATGCGGGCAGGTTTTTACGCGGTTCCAGAGAGCCGACAAACAGGATATATCGATCCGGCAGGCGGTGAATGGATTGAGTCGCTGTAGGATGAAAGAACGCGGTGTTCACACCCGATGGGATGGCAAGCACATTCGCGTTGCCAAATCGCCTCAACACTTTTTGTCTCACGTGTTCCGATGGGGTGAAGACGGCACGCACGCGCCGCGCCAGTATCGGAAGAAAAAAACGATACCACATGGCAAAACTGGCGCGGAACCATTCGGGATGTTCGAGTGTGCTTAAATCCTGGATGGTCAAAGCCTGATTTCGGACGCGCAACGGTCCCGTATTCGCGGGCGACCATAGTATGGAATCACGGGTCAGCCTGCCCGGCAGGATGAATTGCTCCCACGCGTGACCGGCAATTCCGTTCAGGCGCGTTGTTTCGACCCTGTACTTGCCCGTGAACAGGTTTGTTATCTCCCGCGCGTATCGTTCCACGCCGGTGATCGGGCGCGAGAGGAACCGTCCGTTGATCACAATCTCACGCGGCATGGTCGGCGACTCCGTGCAGATTAAGGTTTGTGTAGAGTTGTTCCAGAACAGACATGGGGGGTATAAATCGTAATTATAATAAGCAAACTCCCAAACAGGCGCCCGTGGATCGTAAACTCCCATTTCACCGCTTCCAACTCACGCTCGAGCAAATTGCGAAGTACGCGTTTTTCGGGACGATTATCCTTGCGCCTGTCCGCTGGAGGCTGACCCTGCTCGAACGCCCGGATGGAACGGTGTATGGGGATTACACGAACTTCCTTCTCTTCATCCCGGATATCACGCTGATTATCACCCTGCTTGCATGGGGAGGATCGAAATGGATAACTCGCAGTTTGATTAAATTAGGTCCAGCGTATCTTTGGTTTCCACTTGCGGGATTGACTCTGACTGGTTTGTTTTCTGCCATCCCTAGTGTGGACAGCGCGCTGTCTTTGTATCATGCCGTTCGGTTTGTGCTGTTGTTTCTTTTCTATCTATACATCGTGAACGAAGGGATTTCCATCCTTTCCATCGGTCTTGCTGTCGGGCTCCAGGGATTAATACAATCAATCGTGGCGATCGGTCAATCGGTCGCGCAACGATCAATTGGATTGCAGGAGTTTGGTGAATATCTGCTCGACCCTGCATGGTCGGGTGTGAGCATCGTCTCGGACGGGGCGACGCGCTTCCTGCGCGCGTACGGTCTCAGCGATCATCCGAACATCCTTGGCGGATGTCTTGCGTTTGGGTTGATGGTTTTACTTGTTTTGTATTTGGTGCAAGCAGGCACGGGCAAGGTATTAATCGGAGGCTTATTTGCATTGATGGCTCTCGCACTCCTGCTTACATTCTCCCGGGCAGCATGGCTGGCGTTCGCGGCAGCATCAAGCCTGGTCGTCATCCTTGAAGCGAAGGCGGGGCGGAAGGCGAATCTCAAATCCATGATTCCGCTTGGGGCGGCGATATCCCTCCTGTTGATCCCGTTCATCATTGTCAATTGGAATTATTTTGGCGCGCGCCTGAATGCCGGGCAATCTTTTGAGGCACTAAGAGCCGAAGCCCAATCAATGGATGAGCGCGCGTTTTTGAATGAAACAGGCAACCGGCTTTTCGTCAAATATCCCTTGACCGGCGTTGGGTTGAGCGCTTCGCCGGTGGCGATGAAAAATGGATATCCAGAATTTCCGACATTTTACCAGCCACCACATTTCGCATTGTTGACTGCCGCCCTCGAGACCGGACTTTTCGGCGCATTGTTTTATTTTCTGTTGTTGACGCTGCCGTGGCTGGCTCTGCTACGGCAACGGCAGGATTGGACGAATCCGATCGTGATTGGCTCCTCTGCCTTATTGCTGGCTGTCACCGTAGTCGGGTTCTTCGATTATTACACCTGGTTTTCCACGCCCGGCAGGTTGTGGCAATGGCTCGCCTGGGGATTGTTCGCGGTGGCGATGGAATCCCAATTTCTCCTCCGCGCTGAGCGGACACTGAGCGGAGACGAAGTGGAAGTCGAAGCGGGTGAGGGAGAATTAATTTGACCTGGCTTGATACCCTCTTCATCCCCATTGCAGTGATCTATTTGATCGTGGTTGCCGCGCTGTTTGTGTATGGGATCAATTTTTATTACCTTGCGTGGCATGCCTGGAGGCGGCGCGGCGCATTGGTTGAAAAACCCATGCCGGTGGAAATGAAGTCTCTACCTTCTGTCACCGTGCAACTGCCGATCTACAACGAATGGTATGTTGCTGAACGATTGATCACAGCCGCCGCTTCGCTCGACTATCCGCGCGATCTGCTCGAGATTCAGGTGCTCGATGATTCCACCGACGACACGGTATCACTGGTTGCCCACACGGTCGAACGATTGAAACAAAACGGTATTAACATCCATCATCTGCACCGCGCCGAAAGGCACGGGTTCAAGGCGGGCGCGTTGGCAGATGGTCTGAAAACGGCAACGGGAGAATTCATCGCCATCTTCGACGCAGACTTCGTCCCCGCGCCGGATTTCCTCAAAAAAATCCTTCCGTACTTCGATGGCGAACGCGTCGCATTTGTGCAGGCGCGCTGGGGGCATTTGAACCGCGGCTATTCCTTCTTCACCTTTTTACAGTCCCTTTCGATCGATGCGCACTTTGCCGTAGAGCAATTGGCGCGATCCTATCTCGGGTTTTGGTTCAACTTCAACGGCACCGCGGGTGTGTGGCGCAGGGAAGCGATCCTCGACGCGGGCGGTTGGAAAGCGGAAACCCTCACCGAGGATCTTGACCTTTCCTATCGTGCATTCCTGCGCGGCTGGTCAGCGCGCTATGCCGGAGATGTGGAAGTGCGCGCGGAACTGCCCGTCAGTTTTACTGCGTACCGCCGCCAGCAGCACCGCTGGGCGCGCGGTAGTTTCGAATGCGCCGTTCGCTACTTGCCTGTGATCTGGAATTCCGACGCCTCGCTCGCACGCAAGATTCAATCCAGCCTGCATCTGACGGGATACACCGTCCATCTGCTACTATTTCTGATGGTGTTGCTGTACCCGGTTGTGCTGGTCATCTCCACGCGCTACCCAAACCTGGTCACTCTCTTCGGCATTGCCGCGGTGTTCAATTTCACCGCGCTTGCCCCTTCCGCGTTTTTTGCCGTCGCGCAATATTCCCTGCGCAGACGCTGGATCAGCGTCCTGCCCGCCATCTTTTTCATGACGGTGCTCGGCGGCGGGATGATGGTCAATACCCTGAGGGCTGCATGGCAGGTCTGGGCAGGCAAACCGTCAGTCTTTGAACGCACGCCTAAGTACGGCATTGTGAATCGCAGCCAACGTTGGGGCGCCAGCCGCTACTTCGTCAAATCAGACATGCTCATTGCTTTCGAACTTCTCCTCGCTATGTTCAATCTGTGTACTGCATGGCTTGGATGGCAGACCGGGAACTGGTTGATTGTGTTGTATGCCTTGCTGTTCGCGATTGGATTGTTTTTCGTAGCGGGTTTCACCATCCTGCAGACGATACAACATCGCTTCTTTCTCAAGCCGGAGACTGATCCTGCCCAATGAACATCTCCGCCTCCTCAAACGAATCCCTCCAACGCGCCATCCTTGAAGCGCTTGCCTACTCTGATATTTTCGAGCACCCGCTCCGGCTTGAAGAACTTCATCGCTACCTGCCCGTCCGCACGGATGTGGCTGAAGTGCCCCCAGCCCTGGACTCATTACAAGGTCAAGTCGAAAAACAGGATGAGTTTTACTTCCTTACCGGTCGCGTGGACATCGTGGAGATCCGCCGCCAGCGCGAAGCGCGGTCACGCGAGTTACTGCCTCATTCCATCCGTTACGGAAGGATGCTCGGATCGCTTCCGTTTGTCCGCATGGTGGCACTGACCGGGTCGCTGGCGGTGCTAAATGTCTCGAAAGCTGCAGACTTTGATTACATGCTTGTCACTACAAAAGGACGCGTGTGGACGGCGCGCCTGTTCGCCGTGGCGTTGAATCGGTTAGCGAACCTTTTTGGTTACAGGCTTTGTCCGAATCTGATCGTCTCTGAAACTGCGCTCGAATGGCCCCTGCATGATCTGTATTCCGCGCGTGAGCTGGTTCAAATGATTCCCATCACTGGCATGGATGTGTATTACCGGTTGATGAAAGCCAATGAATGGGCGCGGGATTTATTACCTAACAGTAGTCACGACTCTGCGAAGCGCCCCTTTGGGGACAGTCGTGAAGAAAGAGCGACTAAAGTCGCTACTACATCCAAATCATTTTTTGAATTTCTTCTGCGCAGCAAACTTGGTGACCGCTTCGAGAATTGGGAAATGACCCGCAAAATAAATCGCTTCTCGAAACAGCCCGGCTTCGGCGAAGAAACCATCTTCACCGCCGAACTCTGCCAGGGAAACTTCCATCATCACCGCAAATGGACGCGTGATGTGTTTGAAGAGAAACTGGCTGCTCTAGCCGCCGTCCCCGGCGGCGAATTACTGAAATACCCGTCGCCGAGGACGGCGACGCAAGCACATATAGTATGACCCAAATCCTCCTTGGTCAATCCTACTACCTGCGCTTCGACCCGAAACTCTGGGAAGCGATGCAGCCTTATCCGCCGCTGGGGACGTTATACACCGCGAGTTGGCTCCG
>DATKAU010000187.1:0-4845 GCA_035514655.1 Anaerolineales bacterium | reverse complement strand
AACTTCCGGGCGCCGCGATCGCCGTTCTGCCGGCGCAATTCGAGGTCCGAAATGAAGCGTTCGGGGATATCCATGCGGGGCATTATACAAGGTAATGCATTACCTCGAACATTTGCATCATTTAATCCGTCTTGAAATCTGGTGCAGTCATGACGCATCGCTGGTACAATGTCGGCACGAAACTGACTGGAGGAGACTGTCATGGCAAACCTCATCGGAACTGACGTTAGTTTTTATCAGGATGACCCCGGGACCACCCTGGGGATCAACTTCGTGAAAATGAAGCAGTCTGCGGGATATGTCATCGTCCGCGCAGGACAAAACGTGTGGATCGATTCGGACTTCAGAACGAACTGGCGCGACTCAAAAACCGCGGGCTTGCCGCGAGGCTCCTATTGGTTTTACGACAGCCGCGCCAACCCAAGGGAACAGGCGGATTTGTGGTTCTCCGCATTCGAGGGTGATCTCGGCGAACTTCCGCTCTTTGCCGATTTCGAAGAAGCCTACGGGGGGCTGTATACCGGCTGGCGTCATTGGAAGACCTTCCTTGAGCGCATCAAGGTACTGGCGAGGGATCGTGAGATCGCTATTTACACCGCCTACTTTTACTGGCTCCAAAATGCACCGAACGCGACAACCGACGCGGCTAATCTTGAATACTTTCACCAGTACCCCCTGTGGATCGCGAACTATGGTGTAACCACGCCGAGCGTGCCCAAACCCTGGTCGCCAGCACAATGGACGTTCTGGCAGTTTACCGACAGCGGCGACGGCAGGTTGTATGGTGTGGAAAGTTCACGCATCGATTTGAATTATTTCAACGGTGATCTCGCCGCGTTCAATCAGCGGTTCAACCTGGAGACGACTCCTCCGCCGCCGACTGGACCGGTTTGGTACAGGGTCACTGCTTCGGCGTTGAATGTACGTAGAGGCGCAGGTACAACCTTCGAGGTGGTCGGTCTGCTCAGACAGAACGATGTGGTAGAGGGACTCGGTCTCTCCCTTGACGGAGGCTGGGCGGAGATCAAAAGGCCATCGGATAACCTGACGGGTTGGGCTTCGCGTCAATTCCTCGCCCTGACGTCTGCCCCTCCGCCTCCTCCACCGCCGCCCCCGCCCCCGCCAACTAACAACTGGTTCCAGGTCAACACCGCCGCGCTCAATGTGCGCGAGGGACCCGGAACAAACTTTACAATACTCGGCTTGCTCTATCGCAACGAAGTAGTGCAGCGGCTTGACGTTTCAACCGATGGAAACTGGTTTCTAGTCAAACGGAGCTACGATGGGTTTACTGGTTGGGTTTCGAAACAATACCTGGTCGAAACGACCGAACCGCCTCCGCCTGCGGAAGAGACTACCACCTGGTACCAGGTGACAGCTTCGGCATTGAACGTCCGTGAAGGACCAGGCACATCATTTAGATCGATCGGATTCTTGTCGAGGGGTGAGGGTGTTGCCGGTGTGGATGTGACCACCGATGGCACATGGCGGAAGATCCAGCGTGTGGATGGATTCACTGGCTGGTGTTCAAGCCAGTTCCTCAAGAGCCTGGGAAAAACCCCCGGTACCATAACTCAAAAGCTGCTCACCGGCGTCACCTATACGCGGAAATCCCGCACCTCGCCCACGCGCATGGTGTCGCACGCGCTGGTCGTGGACTTGAAAGCTGCTGCGTTTGAATGCCTCGTCACGCCTCCGATTCGCGACCAGGAACCATTTTTATGCACGCGGACCACATCGAGTTTCCTCGATAAATATCAGCTCCACATGGCGATCAATGCGGATGGATTTTATTATCTCGACCCGGCAACCTACCCGCCGGAGACATATTGCGGTGACGGCGGCGATCCGGTCAAGTTGATTGGTTTCGCGGCCTCGCGCGGGAAACAATATTCCACGAAGGCGCCAAACCGCCCGATCCTGTACATCAGCCCAAGCAATGCGCTTTCCTTCGACCGGGCGCCCAGCAATATCTTCAATGCCTTCACTGGCGACCGTCTTTTGGTGACGAAAGGTGTGAAGGTGTCGGGGCTTGAATCTACCAGCCGGGATCCGCGCACGGCGATCGGCGCGAACCAGAACGGCCGCTTCCTGATCATGGTTGTGGTGGATGGGCGCGAATTCAGCGAAGGCGCCACCTTCCCCGAACTCGCCGAGCTCTTAATCTCATACGGCGCCAACACGGGCATGGCGCTCGACGGCGGCGGATCGTCCGCGATGATCGTCAGGGGCGTGGACGGCAAATCCCGCGCGATCAACAAACTCATGGATGAAAACATCCCCGGCAAGGAACGCGCTGTCGCCAACCATTTTGGAATTCATAAAAAATAAACACAAAGAATTTCAAGCCACAGGGTGCACAGGAATGTTGAGTAAGAAAACTGAGCACCCTGTGGCTTATTTCGGTTCATAGATCAGCATTCACAATGACACTCGAGTCTGGACCTGCCACCAAAACCATCCCCGGTCCGAGTGGACTGCCTCTCCTTGGCGTGATGCCCGAGATGGTGAGCGACATGCTCGGGCTGTTCACGAAGACCGCCCGGAACCACGGCGGCATTGCGCAGTTTAAATTGCTGGGCAAGCCATACCTGCTTGTCACCGATCCCGATTACGTCAAATACATCCTTCAGGATAACCACCATAACTACATCCGCGGGCGGAGCGTGGAAACGGGGCGTGTTCTGCTCGGGAACGGCTTACCCCTGACCGACGGGGATTTCTGGCTCCGCGAGAGACGGCTCCTCCAGCCGGCTTTTCACCGCGAACGGCTGGAAGGATTGACAACCACAGCGGGACAGATCATCGATACGTTCCTTCAAACGTGGACCGAAAAAGCCAGGTCAAATCGGATGATCGACATGGACGATGAAATGATGAATCTCACGTTGACGGTCATCATCAAGTCCATGTTCAGCGCGGATATCGACGATAAGATCCATTCGTTGAGCCGCGCATTCAACGTCGCCTCGAAGTTCATGTTATGGCGCAGTCAGCAGATGTGGGCGCCGCCGCTCTCCGTGCCGGTGCCAAGAAATGTTGAATACAACCGCGCGTTAAAAGTGTTGAATGAAACGATTTACCCGCTCATCGCCGACGCGCGGATGAACCCGAAGGACGATCTGCTCGGCATGATGCTCGAAATGCGCGATGCCGAGACCGGCGAAGGGATGACCGATCAGCAGGCGCGCGATGAAGTGGTGACGATCTTCTTCGCAGGCCACGAAACGACCGCCGCCACGATGACCTGGGCATTTTATTCGTTGTGGCGGCATCCCGAAGTGGAGGGGCGGCTGCGCGAGGAAATAAAATCCGTTCTCGATGGGCGCATGCCGAAGTTTGCCGATCTCTCAAAATTGACGTACATGCAGATGGTGGTCAACGAAATACTGCGGTTATATCCCGCCGCGTATTTGTTCGCCCGCGAAGCCGTGACCGACGATGTGATCGATGGATATCCCATCCCAACCGGCAACTTGATCTTCATCACACCCTTCATCACCCACCGCGACCCGAAGTACTGGCCCGACCCCGAGAAATTCGACCCCGAGCGTTTCACGCCTGAAAATACTGGCAGCCGCCCGAAGCATGTGTATTACCCGTTCGGTGAGGGTCCGCATGTGTGCATTGGCAATAATTTTGCCGTGATGGAGATGCAGTTGATCCTCGCGGCGGTGCTGCAAAGGTATAAATTGACCCTCGACCCCATGCAAAAAATCGCATTTAAACCTGAGGCGACGTTGCGACCCAGGTATGGAATGAAATTCAAGGTGGAGATGATTTAATACATGTCGTTGCGAGGATGAGCACATTCGCCTTGCTCAGTGTAAACTCCGCGATGACGAAGCAATCTCCTGTAACTGGCAAACAATTGTTTGTTGGCGAGGAGATTGCCACGCCGCTTCGTGGCTCGCAATGACACTTGATACCGTGCCAGCCTACGAACCAAACCTTGACCTGTTCCGAAAAGCCTTCGGGAACGGGATTCAAGACTGCCATGCAGAACTCATAAAAGTCGCGTTGGGGTGGAGTCGTGTATATCGAGTGACCCTCTCTGAAGAGGGTCACTCGTCACACGATTCGGTCATCGTTAAAACGATTGACCCCAACGGACCAGCCACTCCACTCGAATCAGAGCGGGAACTGCGTTTCTATCAGACGCTTCATCCAACTCTTTCCATTCCGAAGCCTGAAATCCATTTCCTGACCACAGACCTGGCAACCGGTTTTCACGTCATCGTGATGGAAGACCTCTATCTCACGCATCGAATCCCATCTCATCCCTACCAATGGAAGCGCGAAGAAATCAAATCCGTTCTGCGTGCCTATGCCATGCTCCACACAAACAGGCTGGCGAACCTTCAATTCGAATGGCTCGCACCGCGCCATGAAAACATGCTGGACTTTGAAAAGATTCCCGAACAGGTTGCCATCGTGCAGCGTGCAGGCATTTGGGGTGAGCTGCCTCATCTTGACGACCTCATCGCCCATGCGCGTGAGAGTCGTGAAAAATATAAATACGAAACCATGTCACTCATCCACGGCGATACAACTCCCACCAATGCCGCCCTTCCACGGGATTTGGATTCGCAGCCCGCGATTTTAATTGACTGGCAGGATGTTGGCATGGGCATGCCCGAATTCGACCTCGCCTACATTGACCTGCAACCGTTCGACTCCGCCCGCCTCTTTCCCAGGTCGGACCTGCTCGACACCTATTGGCAACTCCGCGCCGAGGTTGACTCCGACATCCCATCTCCACAGGAGCGCCGCGCGCGCCAACTCCACGCAGACGTGGTCACCGCGCTTTGGCTCACCTCCCCCGCCGCGCGCGTGACAATGCAT
>DATKAU010000186.1:0-5640 GCA_035514655.1 Anaerolineales bacterium | reverse complement strand
GATGGATCGCAATCCGCCTGATACGGATCATGTTCGCAAGCCCGGATTGAACACAAACATACAGACCCCGCCTCGGCGGGGTCTGCTTTTCGTACACGCGCGCCTCAAATAATTTTTGACTTGACAATGCAGGCAAGAATCGTACAATCCCAGCCATCATGCAACCCATGAACCGGCTAATTAAACACTGCTTGTGTCTGAGGCGGGGTTCGTGACCACGCCTAAGGCGCACCGATCACAGCAGTCAACAGCCCGGGACAGTGGAACGACTCCGCGCAGAACAATCTCCATTGTCCTTTTTATTTGTTGACCGCCTCATTCAGCCACGGAGTACACACTGTTCGTGCCGCGAACAACGGCGGCACGTGATTTGCCAAGCAAATCATGCGAGACAGCAGAGAAAAAAAGATTTTCTCAATGCTCTCTGGGATCTCTGTCTGCACTCTGCCGAAGGCGCGCAGGCACACGTGTGGCTACGAAATCTATTTACAAAGGAAATCACCGCCATGACATACGCACATCCCGAATATCTTGTCGAAACCGAATGGGTCGCCGAACACCTGAACGACCCGAACATCCGCATCATCGAATCAGACGAAGACCCCCTGCTCTATCCCATGGGCCACATCCCCGGCGCTGTGCAGGTGGACTGGTTCAGCACGTTACAGCATCCGCTGCGGCGTGATTTTTTGACGATGGAAAAATTCGAAGAGACCTGCTCCGCCCTCGGCATCACCAACGAGACCACGCTGGTGTTCTACGGCGATAAATCGAACTGGTTTGCCTGCTACGCGTTGTGGCTGTTCCAGTACTACGGCCATCAGAACGTCAAAATCATGAACGGCGGGCGCCTCAAATGGGAGAAGGAGAATCGGCCCCTCGTGAAGGAAGTCGCGTCATACGAGAAGACAACTTATCGGGCGAAGGAAGCGGACAAGTCCATCCGCGCCTTCCGCGATGAGGTGTTGAATCAAAGCAACGCGCGCAAACCCCTCGTAGACGTCCGCTCGCCGAAGGAATACTCCGGCGAACTGATCTCCATGCCCAATTATCCGCAGGAGGGCGCCACGCGCGGCGGACACATCCCCGGCGCGGTCAGCATCCCGTGGGCAACCGCGGTCAACGAAGCGGACAGCACGTTCAAGACTCCCGAGGACCTGCGCCTCATCTACGAGGGGAAAAACATCACCTCTGACGGAGAGGTGATCGCCTACTGCCGCATCGGCGAACGCTCCTCGCTGACGTGGTTCGTGCTCAAATACCTGCTCGGCTACCCCACGGTCAAGAACTACGACGGTTCATGGACCGAGTGGGGCAACCTCGTCGACGCGCCGATTGAAAAATAAATTTTTGCCGCGGAGTCACAGAGACGCAGAGAAAAAATAGATCTCTGCGTCTCTGTGGCAGACAATCCCATGCCCCTACCAACCAAACTCCAGGAAATCGTTGACGACTTCGCCTCGATGACGCGTGAGGAAAAACTCGAGACCCTGATCGCCTACGCCGAATCCTTCCCCGCCCTGCCCGATTGGCTCAAGGAAAAACGCGACCAGATGGAACCCGTGCCCGAATGCATGACTCCCGTCTTTCTCTTCGCCGAAAAGCAGGCGGACGGCGGCGTGCATTATTATCTCGACATCCCAGTGCAATCGCCTACCGTGCGCGGGCTGGCGTCCATCCTGTCGGAGGGGCTGGACGGTTCCACGCCCGAGGAGATCATCGGTGTGCCCGCTGATTTCTTCCTGCCCATGAAACTCGAGGAAGCGGTTTCACAGCAGCGCCTCAACGGCTTCGCGGGCGTGCTGGCGCACATGAAACAGGAAGCAGTCAAGCTGCTCCACGAAACGGGCTGAAAGCCTTTCATAGAAATTGACAGCCTTCGTAGAGACTCTGAGAGTCCGCGCGGCGTATGCTGGGGGAAATTTCGCACCGGAGGTTCCCCATGAAAACCATTTCCATCTTTCTGGCGCTGGTCAACGCGATCTTCGCGGGGATATTGATCGCGCACGATCTATCCACCCACGGGATTCATGCCAGCATCCTGGGGTGGACGTTAATCAAACTCTCCGCCGGCTTGCTGGTAATCGTAATCGGCGCGTCTGCGTGGTTGGGAGTGATGGGCTCAATCCCGCCGGGACCCGTGTTGCTGGGCAACCTGTTCCTTGTAGCCCTGGGTCCCGCCACCGTCGTGTGGACCCTGCATGTGGCACTCACCACCGGCGATGTCGAATATGACATCGCAGTCTATGGCGGATCCCTGCTCATACAGGGTCTCGCGTCCCTGCTGGGGTTCGCCGGAGAATCAAGGAGCATGACGACTTCGTAACAGGACAATTGCATGGGCATATTCGTTCAGCTTTGACCGTCCGCCTGTTCTTGAATTGAAGTATCATTCCTGTGACCATATAGGTAGGAAAAGCAGGTCCCACTTCTTCAACCCAGGACTCACATGCTGAACAGCCTCAGGAAAACCTACAACGATTTTCCCCGACTATTCTGGATCATCGTTGCCACCCTGTTCATCGATTCCATCGGAAGCACGCTCCTCTTCCCCTTCTTTGCACTTTACATCACAGAACGCTTCAACGTCGGCATGACCCAGGCGGGCATCCTGATTGGCATGTCGTCTCTGTTCGGGCTGGTGGGCAGTGTCATCGGCGGCGCACTGACCGATCGCTTCGGGCGCAAGCGGTTGATCCTCTTCGGGCTGGTCTTCAGCGCGATGAGTAGTCTGCTGTTCGGGCTTGCGGCAGATGTGGACCTGCTTTACATCCTGGTCGTTGTGGTTGGGCTGCTTTCGCGCATCGCCGCGCCCGCACAAGACGCGATGATGGCAGACATCCTCCCTGAATCAAAACGGCAGGAGGGCTTTGGCATCACGCGCGTCGCCTTCAATTTCGCCTGGATCTTTGGCACGGCCATTGGCGGGCTGATTGCCTCGCGATCCTTTTTCGCCCTATTTGTTCTCGATGCAATCATCAGCCTTATCGTCGCGGTAATTCTGTTCTTTTATTTACCTGAAACGAAACCATCCTCTCCAGCCGTCGAACACAAACACGAATCCCTTATCGAGACGGTCTCCGGGTATCGGAGTGTGCTGCGCGATTTCGCCTATATGTGTTTTACGCTGGCAGGCATGATCGTTTTGATCGTCTACCAGCAGCAGTACAGTTCCCTGCCTGTCTACCTGCGCGAAGTGCACAACATCGACACACGGCTCTACGGCATCATGCTGGCGATCTCAGGCTTCGAGGTGGTACTGTTTCAAATTTGGGTCAGCCGCCTCGCGCGAAAATACCCTCCATTCCTTATGATGGCTCTTTCGGCGTTGATCTTTATGATCGGCTTTACGATGATCGGATTGGTGCAGGGCATCGCCCTGTTCATCCTCGCCGTGACCATTGCCACGGTCGGCGAGATGATCATGTTCCCGGTTAACAAGGCGTTGGCGGCAACCTTCTCACCCATCGCGATGCGCGGGCGATACATGGCGGTCTACGATCTCGGATGGACGATCCCTGCCACGATCGGGCCAGCCGCGGCAGGGTTGATTCTCGATAACCACAATCCCGACTCGCTGTGGTACATCGGCGGCGTGCTATGCGCCTTCGCGGCGGTCGGTTTCTACGCGATGCATCGGTGGCTCGGTTCGCAATCCCGTTTCGCACCCGCAGAATAATAGACCTCTTGCAAATGGCCCTTAGCCACACGTGTGCCTGCGCGCATTCGGCAGAGTGCAGGCAGAGAACACACCGTTCGTGCCGCGAACAACGGCGGCACGTGATTTGCCAAGCAAATCATGCGAGACGGCAGAGAAATTGAGTTTTTCTCAAAGGTTTTAGTGAGCTCTGTCGCTGAACAAGACACCCTTATGCAAGAGGTCTAATATCCAAACTCAAGTACAATGTCAGAATGAAATTCAAACACGGTGCCCTGTTCATCTTAATCTTACTGACCATTGTCTCGTGCACTTCAAGCGCTGGAAGTGAATCCGCTTCCACCTCACCCGCGCCCGCGGGCTCCCCAACGGGCGTTCCCCTCACCGATACGCCAGCATCTCCCTCTCCAACCCTGACGGCAACCTCGCTCCCAACCGACACCCCTGCGCCGACGGACACAGCTACTGTGACACCCATCCCCACCGTGGAAAGTTTAGAAGCCACCGTCACTGCTGAATTATTGAGCTGCCGGTACGGACCGGGTCCTGAATATCTTTATCTGTTCGCGTTCCGCCGCACAGCCAACATCAAATTGATCGGCCGCGTGGATGCAGAGAACTGGAAGTGGGCGCTCGTCGAAAACGATGTTCCCTGCTGGGTGCACACCGATTTCATCGAGATCGCCGGTGATTTCAATTCCCTGCCCATCGTCTACCCCGGCGTAGCCAGGCTGCCCATCACCCCGTATTACCCTCGCTCGGAGGTGTTGAGCGCGGAACGAAATCAGGAAACGAACGAGATCACGATCTCGTGGCTGCCCGTGCCGATCAGCGCGGGCGATTACGAAGATGAAACCATGCAGCAATACCTGGTTGAGATTTGGCGCTGTGAAGACGGTCAGTTGATCTTCGACCCACTCGCTACCAATTTCACTTTTATCACGTTCGTGGACGAACCCGGGTGCAGCGAGCCATCGCACGGGCAGGTCTGGGTGCAGGAAAAGCACGGGTATGCGGGTCCGGCAGAGATTCCGTGGCCGGGTCCGTGATTCGAAACCGGATCAAGCTGCGGCTTGGAAGAGAGGTGGAAGTACTTCCGAAACCTATTTGTTCATTGACAGTCTATTAAACAAGAGTAAAATCCGTCCATTCATCTAATACACACCTAAATGATTCGATACCGCTTGTGTGCCAAACGTTGATTTGCGTAGATCAACGTTTTTATATATACATAACCAAGAGGAGAGTATGTATGAATAAGACAGCCAGGTATCTCGTTTCAGTCATTGTGATCCTTACCCTTGTCCTTGGGACAAGCGCAATGACGCCAGCCGCGCGTTCAACTGCCACCGTGCATTTGAAGGGCGGCTCTTTTATTCCTGCACAGGGGTTCACCCAGCAGGGCAGTCAGAAGTACTTCATCGTTCAATTCGCGGGACCCGTCCACCAGGCATGGAAGGACGCGCTCGCGGCGCAGGGCGCGGAATTGCTCGATTACATTCCGGACTTTTCGTTCAAGGTGCGGATGAACCCGGCGATTGCCAGAAGTGTCGGGCAAAATGATTTTGTCAGCGCGGTGGTGGCATATCAGCCGGAATTCAAGTTCGGGTCCGATTTGAAGCGAGACGGCGAAGCGAATCTGTATGAGGTCCGCATTGAGAGGGGATCAGATTTCGGGCTTATCCGCGCGGCGGTGGCACAGACCGGCGCGCAGATTCTTGATTTCGATGGGGAATTGATGCTCGTTGCGGCGCCTGGCTCGTTTGTCGATGCGATCGCTGCCGTTGATGATGTTGCCTCGGTCAGCAATTACCAGCTCAATGAAAAACTGAGCAACTCCAGCGCCCCCGCACGCAATGACGATGCAAGGGATATTATCGGTGCGAGCGTCGCCAACTCACGAAACTACAATGGCTCAACCCAAATCGCGGCAGTCTCCGACACCGGCATCGGCAACGGGACAGCCACCGGAGCGCACCCGG
>DATKAU010000185.1:0-5598 GCA_035514655.1 Anaerolineales bacterium | reverse complement strand
CGAGTGTGCGCCGCGGGCGTTTTGCGATATCGATCACGCGGCTGGCGACGTATTCGGATGACAAATGAGGGTATTTAATCCGTTTGATGGTTTCGCGCGAGCGTGTGCGTTCCAATTTTTGTCCAAACTCGGTCTTCGCGGGACCCGGATAGATCCCCGACACATGGATCCCAAACGGCGACACTTCGCGGCGGAGCGCGTCGGTGAAGGCACGCAAACCGAATTTGCTTGCGGAGTACGATGTGATGGTGGGCGCGGCGATGAGTCCCCCCACCGAGACCATGTTGATGATGTGCCCTTCACGGCGTTTGAGCATATGCGGAAGCACCTCGCGCGTGACCAGCATCGAGCCGATCAGGTTGACGCGGATCAGCGTTTCCACGTGGCGTGCAGGATCGAACTTCTCAAACCAATTGACTCCCCCGAACCCGGCATTGTTGAAGAGGATATCGATCCTTCCATAAAGATCGAGGGCGGTCTGTACCATCACCTCGATCTCGGCGCGTACGGTCACATCCACCGGGATGGCAAGCGCTTCACCGCCCGCGTTCTGGATTTCAGACGCAAGCAATTGCAGGCGGTCAAGGCGGCGCGCGGCAAGCACCACCTTGCAACCTTCCTTTGCAAATAATTTCGCGGCATCCTCGCCAAACCCCGACGACGCCCCAGTGACGAGGACGACCTTCCCTTTTAGTGATATTGTCATAATGAAATACGCAATTTAAAGTGACAGTCACTTTTGAAGTGACTGTCACCTGTTTTTCAATCGCTTTCTTCGGGTACTTCTTCCTTATTTTGTTTCTTCGGCCGCGGCGGCTCGATGACCGGATCCTTCCCAAGGGCAATCTGCAGCACATCATCCATGTGTTTGACGGGAATGATCTTCAACTCGGATTTTGCCGTCTTCGGCAGTTCGATCAGGTCCTTCATGTTCTTTTCAGGCAGGATGACGGTTTTGAGTCCGGCACGATGCGCGGCAAGCACTTTTTCGCGTACGCCCCCGATCGGCAGGACGCGCCCGCGCAGGGTGATCTCACCCGTCATGCCGACGTGTTTGAACACAGGTCTGCCCGTGAGGGCGGAAATGATCGCGGTTGCCATGGTAATGCCAGCCGAAGGACCATCCTTCGGGATCGCGCCTTCTGGCATGTGCACGTGGATGTCCATGCGCTCGAAGACTTCCAGATCGATCTTTAATTCAGACGAGCGTGATTTGATATACGTCAGCGCCGCCTGACCGGATTCCTGCATCACGTCGCCCATCTGCCCGGTCATTTGCAAACCGCCCTTGCCTTCGAGAACGGCGACTTCGACAGGCATGATCTCGCCGCCGTTTTCCGTCCACGCGAGGGACGTCACCACGCCAACTTCGTCCGATCGTTCGGCTTCGGGTTGAAAGACCTGCTGCGGACCCAGGAACTTTTCAATCGAATCGGCTTTGATTACAGGTTCGACCTTCTTCCCCTCTGCCTTCAGGCGTGCCTCTTTACGGCAAATCTTGCTGATCTCGCGCTCGAGGTTGCGGACGCCTGCCTCGTATGTGTACTCGCGTATGATCCGACGCACCGAATCCGGCTCGAAGACCAGGTTCATTTCTTCCACGCCATTTTCTTCAATCTGGCGCGGGATCAAATAGCGGTTCGCGATCTCGACCTTTTCCTCCTCGATGTACCCGGGAAACTCAATCACTTCCATACGATCCAGTAATGGAGATGGGATACTACCCAGCGAGTTCGCCGTGGTCACGAACATGACCTTCGAGAGGTCAAACGGCAATTCGAGGTAATGGTCGCTGAACGAGTTGTTCTGCTCGGGGTCGAGCACTTCCAGCATGGCAGAGGCAGGGTCGCCGCGGAAATCGGAATACAACTTGTCGATCTCGTCCAGCATAAACAGCGGGTTGGATGTGCCCGCACGCTTCATGGTCTGGATGATCCGCCCGGGCAGCGCGCCAATGTACGTGCGGCGATGTCCGCGGATCTCGGCTTCGTCGCGCACGCCGCCCAATGAGACGCGCACAAATTTCCTGCCCAGCGCTTCGGCGATCGACCGCCCAAGCGAGGTCTTGCCCACCCCCGGAGGACCGACGAAACAAAGGATGGGTTGGCGTTCCCTCTTCGGCTTCAACGACCGGACGGCGATATATTCAAGGATGCGTTCCTTCGCCTTTTTCAATCCATAGTGATCGCGATCCAAAATTTTTGCTGCGTTTTTAACGTCGAGATTATCGGGCGTGGGATTCACCCACGGCAGTTCGAGGATCCAATCAATATACGCACGGATGATTCCCACTTCGGGAGCCATCGGCGGCATCTGGTTGAGACGTTCGAGTTCCTTCAACGCGACCATCCTCGCCTCGTCAGGCAGAACCGCCGCCTCCAGTTTTTTCTTCAGATCGTTCGCATCGCGCGTGAAGATGTCGCCTTCGCCCAGTTCGTTCTGGATCTGCCGCATCTGTTCACGCAGATAAAATTCGCGCTGGCTCTTATCCACTTCGCTTTGCACCTTCGAGTGGATCTCATCTTCGAGTTCGAGCACGTCCACTTCCTGTGCAAGGATCTTGTTGAGAGCCTGCAATCGTCCACGCACCTCAAGCAGCATCAACAAGCTTTGCTTTGCATCGTAGTTCAACGAAAGCGACGTGGCGAGCATGTCAGCCAGCCAGCCCGGCTCGGAGATGTTCATCGCGAACAGGTGCGCTTCTTCGGGAATGGATCGATCCAACTGCACGCACCGTTCGAAGAGATCAAGCGCGGATCGCATGAGCGCCTGGGTCTGGCGATCAGCCGTCTGGGGTTCAGGAATGACGCGGGCTCGCACCTTCAAATACGGGACTGTGCGGATGAACTCCACGATCTCCACGCGGCGGCGGCCCTGCACGAGAGCGGAGTGCGAGCCGTCCGGCATGGCAAGCAGGCGGCCCACCGCCATCTCCACACCGATCGGCAGGAAATCCTCCGTGCTTGGGATATCAAGGTCGGCATCCCGCTGAGTCAGCCCGATCACGGTTTGCTCTTTGCGCTGCGCCTCTTCCACTGCGAGCAGCGATGACTCGCGCCCAATGAAAATCGGTGAGACCATGCGCGGGAACACAACCAGATCGCGCAGCGGCAACACCGCGGCTTCGATCATGCCATTGGCATCCACCTCGCGATTCGCTACGCGGTACAACTCCTCCGTACGCTGTGAGAGGGTCAGGTCAAAATTTTCTTCTTCAGTCCAGTCTTTTGGGTGACTCATTTCTTCTCAGCTCTCGACGCCGTCCCCAGCGTCGGATTTAATTTATTCCAGGCGCTTATCACTTCCGCCGTGACGAACATGCTCCCGGCGGACATGACAATGCTACCATCATTTGCGGATAACTCCAAAGCCCGCCTCAATGCGGACTCGACCGGGCTCACCGCCTCGGACTCAATCCCAGCCTGATCCGCCAACCGGATGATTTTCTCCGCCTCCAACGCCCGCGGATGGTCGGCGCGCGTGACGAGAAGCCTTTTAATCTTCGGCTTCATCGCGGCAAACATACCGGGGATGTTCTTATCCTCCGATGCGCCGAAGATGAGATAAACCTGTTTGCCCGGGAAATAGGTTTCGAGTGTTTCACAAAGTTTCTCAAACGAATCATCATTGTGTGCGGAATCAAAAACCACAGGCGGATTACGCCTCGCTACTTCAAAGCGACCGCGCCATTTGACCTGCGAAAATCCTTTTTGAATGGCTTCGTCTGAAACCTCCAGCCCGCTGGCTTTGAGCGCGGCATACGCCGTCGCCGCGTTTTCGAGTTGGTGCGTTCCGAGCAAGGGAATCTGAACGGTGGTCGAGTAGTCTCGCACGCGCTGAGCGGAGGGCGTAGCCCGAAGTCGAAGTGTGGAGGGACGTATCGAGACCACCTGGCCATCAAGTGATTGACTTATTAATTCATACTTTACATCTCTTCCAATCAGAGTCAGGCTGGAATTCAATAGTTTGGCTACGCGCTCCAAAACTTCGAACGCTTCATCTTTCTGTATAGAGGATACAACCGGCACACCCTGTTTGATAATCCCCGCTTTTTCCCCCGCAATTTTGGCGAGAGTATCTCCCAGCACCGCCATATGATCATAGGACAGCGACGTGATTACGGAAACATTCGGCGTGACAATATTCGTTGCATCCAGCCGCCCGCCCAATCCGACCTCGATCACTGCAACCTCACATCCCTGTCTGGCAAACGCAAGGAAGCCAAGCGCGGTTGTAATCTCAAACGTGGTGAGTTTTGGAATCTTCGCTACCGCAGGCTTGATCTCCTCCACAAGCTCAACCATGAACTCATGCGAGATTGGCTCGCCGTCCACTTGAATCCGCTCGCAGTAATCCAGCAAATGAGGCGACGTATACAACCCAACCTTATACCCCGCCGCCTGCAAGGCGGACGCGCACAACGCACACACTGATCCCTTGCCCTTCGTCCCTGCCACGTGGATGATGGGATACTTGCTTTGCGGATCGCCTAATTCCTCCATCAACGCGAACATGCGGTCAAGGTTGAACTCCGCCTTGGCAAGCTCGGAGGAATGTTTCAGGCTATAATCTACGAACGAGTAGAGGTAATCGAGGGCTTTGTTGTATTCGGCTTCGATGTCCATGCGAGGGATTGTAAGACGTAATTGGTAATTCGTAAATTAGATTTAGTGAACAAGAGGCAGACGTGTTGCGTGTCCTAGTTACCTTGACGATTTTCACATTTGTTTCTGCGTGTACAGCAACTACATCGGTTCCTATCGCAACAACTTTGCCTCCCCTAACACTAACCCTTGTGCTCACACTTACAACCACCGCGACTCAAACAGCACAACCTACGGATACGCCAGAGCCAACTCCAACTGAACTAGTCAAGCTCACATTTGAGGATTGGAAGAAATTAATATCTGGACCTTTTACGGTGGTAGTAGATGGCACTAATAGTAACCGGGTCGTTGAGAGTTATGGAGAATTTAGAGATCCCGAGCATTGGTTACAAGAATTACTTGATGCTGGGTATACAGGGATCGAGATTGTGCCAAATTAGTCAGCCAACTAAGTGTCAATGCTCGCCACCCTCACCATTCACCTCCACATCCCCGCCTGCGCCTCCCTTAAGGAAAAGCGCGGACGGATCAAACCATTGATATCCCGTTTGCACCGCGAGTTCAATGTCTCTGTGGCGGAGATGGATTTGCAGGATAAATGGGACGAGGCAGTCATCGTCTGTGCAATGGTTGGGAATGACGCCGCTTTTTTGCAGTCCGCGCTGGGGAATGTGGCAAAATGGGTGGAAGGGAATTGGTCAAACGGGGATGTTTGGGACACAAAAATAGAAATCGTTTCGTAGGGGCGAGGCTGCGAAGCGTCTCGCCCAATATTTTGACTTGGAAAATGGGCGGGGAGACCCCGCCCCTACGTTTGGAGGCATAATGGATTTAGGATTGAAAGACAAACGCGTCTTCGTCGCCAGCTCCTCCCGCGGACTCGGCTACGCAACTGCCCTGCTCCTCGCCAGGGAAGGGTGCGCCGTGGCGATCAACAGCCGTGATGAGGAAAAGGTCAAAGCCGCGGCGGAGAAAGCGAGTCAAGAATCAG
>DATKAU010000184.1:0-8616 GCA_035514655.1 Anaerolineales bacterium | reverse complement strand
TTCATCATGCACCCAGACAACACGCCCATCTTTGGCGATGTAGCGATAATCGCCGGCATATCGTCCACGAGTTTGGGATTCTTTAGCTTCTTTCCACATGTGCTCGCTGTCTTCAGGGTGGACTATATCATTGCACAAATCTGGTTTGGCAATCCAGTCTTCAGATGAGTACCCGAGCATATCCTGAACCTGAGGATTGATGTAGATGGTATTGTGAGGTTCATCTGCCAGGTCGATATAGACGATGGCAGGCATGTTTTCCACAAGAGTGCGATATTTGGTCTCAGCCTCCCGTAAGGCATCCTCAGCCTGCCTGACCAGAGTGATGTCGCGCGAGACACCCACGATTCCCGTCACGTTGCCATCGGAATTTCGGACCGGAACCTTGGTGGCTGAAAACCAGCGAGGACGGCCATCCATGGTTGGGTTGAATTCAATACGGTTGATTAGAGGCATGCCTGTTTCAATGATCCGTTGCTCCTCCTCGTAAAAGCCCCTGGAGAGTTCCGTCGGCTGAAAATCGAAATCTGATTTGCCGATGGCCTCCTCCGGTGAAGCAACGCCGAGGACTTTAGCCTGCGCCGGGTTGATGCGTGTGAAGCGCGAAGCGGCATCCTTGGAATAGATGGTGTCGGGGATGTTATCCATCAATGCCTGGAGCAGGTCACGTTCAACAGCCAGGGCGGATTCTGCTAGTTCACGGTCAGTCAACTCCTGTTGCAATCGTTCGCTCTGCTTTTCCATGAATGCGTTGGCTTTTTTCAATTGATCATAGGTCTGTGCACGTCCGATGGCGGTCGACGTCTGAATGGCAATAGCCTCCATCCACGCGACTTCTTGCGGCGTAAAATCGGGTTGCTCAGGTCGGTTGATGACGGTCATGATCCCCAGTATTTCGCCCATATACGACAGGGGCAGGACAGCGATGCAGCCACAGTTGGTCTCCTGCCGGCGTTTTTGCGCCGCCGCGCTTTCACGCGGATCCAGCTCCCCTTTTGGGGAGAGAGCGGGACGCCCTTCGCGCACCACCCATCCGCTCAACCCCTCCATCAATTCGTGGTAGGTCACCGACGCGATTATGTTATCGACACCCTCTCCCGCGCCAACCAGATGTACGACCCGTTTTTCTTCATGATCGAAAGTGATGACAACGGAACGGTCGGCAGAAAGAGTATCGGTAGCGGACGTGACAATAGATTTAAGCACATCCTGCAAATCCTCGAAGGCGATGACCGACTGCGTGACCTGAAATAATGAGTACATGAAATTGAGGGTGGATCGAAGCGAGGCGGTGCGTTCCTCCACGCGCTGTTCCAATTCAGTATTGATGCGACTTAAGTCTGCATTCCTCTCCAACAGTTCACGCGAAGTCAGATCCAGGCTGTGTTCGAGCATCCTGCGATCCGCATCGAACTGCCAGTATGCATCGTTAATAGCTTGCAAGAAATCAGATTCCCCGTCCGAGGTTGGGCCGGCCTCGCTGTTATATCGGCGTAACTGCCGTTTTAACAGGCTGTGTAACTCGTTCATCACGCCTCCGACAGCGTGGTGATTGTCATCGTCTGGTTGTGCAATTCGCATTTTGCAGAAGGAGTAAATGGGGAAATTTCCCCATACGAGTAGAAACCGGCAAGAACCGTACCCTGCCCCAGGATGTCCTGCACACCTTCCACCTCCTCTTCAATACGCTGTTTGAGAACCAGTTTCCGACCCACGCAGCTGATGAGCAATGCCAGGTCGGGTGAAGTCCCTCCGATGGCAGCATAACTTGTTCGTGCCGCGCCGACCGCCCCATCGATCAGCCGGTCGAAATTCGCCATCATTAATCTTGCATGAACGCCCTGAGGCATGTCACCGGCGAATGTCAGGCTGTTCTCGGCCTCATTGACACCCAGAATGGTTCGGACAATGCTTTCATTGTCTGCGGTTTTCAAACTTAGAGGGAATAGCAGGCCGCTCGCAGGCAAATCCTTCGCGTAATCCCCGAGATATTTTTTGTATAATGCCAGGGCTGGCTGACCATCCAGCTCGTACAGGATATTGCCCTGCGAACGCGTAACCAGTCGTTCAGGTCCAAACGGATCCCAGCCCCCCAGCGAACCAAAGCCCACCTTAATTCTTTCACCATATAATCCAAGGGCGGCAATCCTGTTTGACTCGGGAGGTCCATCCCACAAGACCAGGGTCTCCTGAAACCGGTCTCCATCGCCAGCTAAACCACCCGTCAAGGTGACGCCCGGCGGCAGTTGTTCCGTAATTCCCGCAACCAACTCGCTCCCATTCACATTCTGTCCATCCGAAAAGACCAATACATGGACGAGTGATTCACCCGGCAATGCTTTTGCCAGCATTTCCCCTGCCTGATAACTTCCATGTGAATCGTCGATTTTGAGGCTGACCCCTTCCAATCTGGTGTGTTCAAATGCAATTGCTGTGGCTACCAGAGAGTCATCGGTCACTTCGGTGCCATGGATCTCTCCCGCCGTAGAACATCCGATCCGATGCGCGTTTGGGTATGCGGTCACGATACCGGTCTGCCAGGCAGCTTTCTTAAGACAAGCCGGGCTGCCAAAGAGGAATACCAACTGCGCACCCTGACCCAGCCTGCCCGGGAATGCAGGGATCCAACCCCTTCCATCCATCCAGATAGTTTGTTCGATTTGCATGCTTCCTCCTTACTCTGTGGTCCAAGAGGTGATCGAATCTATGAAGGATAAATTCCGATGAGGATATGTTCAAAAGGGATTGAAGGATTTTCAACAGTGCTCAACATACAACCTCCAATTGGTGGAGTATGGAACTCCACAACTTCGAAATCCCCCGTCAGAAATTCACGGATGTCTTTCTCGTGCGGCATTGCTACAATTATATTTGCCCAATGATACTCTGCTTTCAGATTTTGTAATACCTTTGCCTTTGTACCATAATGCACAACCTGGCCAAAATTCCGCTCAAACATAACCCTGATGCATACCTGATCCCTCATTGCAATCCCCACAAGAGATACCCTTCGATTCACCCTCGTGCAACGGCAGATTGAATCCGCCCAGCCTGAAAAACGTTTTGTCACCCGCAAACGGAAGCGCGGCATCCACCCGTTCCCTGTCGATCTCCACGCCGATGATTTTCAGGTTCGGGTTCACGCGCCGGAACCGCGAGGCACTCTCGAGGGTTGTACGCGCATCGAAGCCATAGCCGAGGTCAACAAACATCGAATCGGTGAACCAGCCATCGGTCCGCGTGAGAAGCGAGGGCTCGTAGAGCAGGATGAAGTTATCGACGCGGCGGAGCCGGTTCGATGCAGTCTTGCCGCGGGTGGGCTGTCAATCTGGTTTTTTTTCGAAACGCGTACGTGAGGCATAAACAACGTAGGGGCAGGTTTCAGACCTGCCCCTACCGGGTGTTTTGATTAATCCGCCGCGGAAGCGTCGGGTTGTTCCGTCAGTTGCGTGGCGGGGCTGTCTCCGTTTTCGTTGCCAGCCTCTCCCTTCTTGAGGGGAGCGTGGAGAAATCCGGTGCCTGCCGGGATCAACTTGCCGATGATCACGTTTTCCTTCAAGCCGATCAACGGGTCGGTGGTGGAGCCGATCGCAGCGCCTGCCAGCACCTTGATGGTGTGCTGGAACGAGGATGCCGAGAGGAACGAGTCGGTGCTGAGCGACGCTTTCGTGACGCCGAGCAGGACCTCCGAGAACTTCGCGGGCTGTTTGCCATCGGCGAGCAGTCCCTCGTTGAGCTTGCGCAGTTCGAGGCGATCGACCGGGTCGCCGGGCAGGAATTTCGTATCGCCCGGGCGCGTGACCTGCACCTTGCTCATCATCTTGCGGATGATCACTTCAAAGTGCTTGTCGTGGATATTCTGCCCCTGCGAGCGGTACACCTTCTGCACCTCGGTCATCAAATACATCTGGCAGGCTTCGCGTCCCTGGATCTTCAACACGCGGTGCGGGTTGAGTGAGCCTTCAGTGAGCGGACGCCCCGCCTCGATCTTTTCACCGTTCTTGACGAGCAGACGCGAGGTGGTGGGGATCTCGTAGGATTTATCCTCGCGCTGATCGTATGAGACGATCACCTTCCGATCCTTCTTTTCCACGCGGACGCGCCCGCCGTGCTGTGCGACGATCTTCGCGTCGTTCAGGGTTGCCAGTACCTCCCCGGCTTTGACCTCCGCCTCATCCTTGACCGCGATCTTCCAGTCTTCGGGGATGGCGTATTCGTCGCTGACGAGTTCGCTGTTTTCGATGATCACTTCGCGCAGGTCGGCGTATTTCTCCGACTGGTTGATGCGAACCGTGCCGCTGATCTCCGCCACAACCGCCTCACCCTTGGGCTGTTTGCGGGCTTCGAAGAGTTCCTCCACGCGCGGCAGACCAGTGGTGATGTCCGCGCTGGTTGCGGCGACGCCGCCTGTATGGAAGGTGCGGAGCGTGAGCTGTGTGCCGGGCTCGCCGATGGACTGCGCCGCGACAATGCCGACGGCGGAACCGAGTTCAACCATGGTACCGCGTCCGAGATCGAGACCATAGCACATTGAACAGATGCCGTGTTGCAGTTCGCATGTGAGCGGCGAGCGCACCTTGACTTCCTCGACGCCCGCGGCGGCAATCCTGCGCGCCATTTCCTGGTTGATCACATCATTGTATTCGCCGAGAACTTCGCCGGTCTTCGGGTCGATCACCCGTTCGGCGAGCAGGCGGCTGAACAGGCGGTTGCTCAACGACTGGCCTGCCACATCGTCGCGTTTGCGGATCATCACGCCATCGTGCGTGTTGCAGTCGTGTTCGTTAATGATGATATCCTGTGCAATGTCCACCAGACGGCGGGTGAGGTAACCCGCGTCTGCGGTGCGCAGGGCGGTATCCGCCAGACCCTTGCGCGCGCCATGCGTGGAAATGAAGTATTCCTGCGCGGTGAGGCCCTCGCGGAAGTTGGAACGGATCGGCATCGGGATAATGCGACCGGAGGGATCAGCCATCAGACCGCGCATGCCTGCCAACTGTGAAATGGTGGAGAAACCACCTTTCGTCGCGCCGGAGGTTGCCATGGTCGAAAGGTTTCCGTCGGGGTCCATGTGTTTCTTCACCGCGTCGGCAACCTTCTCGGTGGTGCCCTGCCAGATCTCGATCTCGCGCTCGTTTTTCTCCTGCTCGGTGAGCAAGCCGCGGCGGAAATCGCGCTGAACGAGTTCAACCTGTTTCAACGCGTCGTCGATGATGCCCTTGCGTTCCGGCGGGATGGTGATATCGGCAACCGCGAGCGTGGTGCCCGATCTCATGGCGTATTCGAAACCGATGGCTTTGATCTTGTCTGCCACATCGGTGGTTATTTCCTGTCCGCAGATCTCGTAGGCGTCGGCGATCAAATCCTTCACGCCGCCCTTGTCGAGCTTCTCGTTCACGAAGCAGATTTCCTCGGGGAGGACGCGGTTGAAGAGCACGCGTCCGACCGTTGTGTCGATGACGCGGATTTCCGGTTCAGGCAGGCGATCACCCTTGTCGTTGTACCAGGTCTTGGCGCGGAGTTTGATCTCGGAGTGCACATCCACTTGATCAAGCGCGTACGCCATCTCCACTTCGTCCATGTCGGCGAAGGCGCGTCCATCACCCTTGTGTTTGGCTTTCTGTGCCATCGTCAGGTAATACACGCCAAGCACCATATCCTTCGAGGGGGAGATGATCGGTTCGCCGTCGGCGGGTTTGAGAAGGTTCTTCGAGGCAAGCATCAGGTCGCGCGCTTCCTGTACCGCCTTTTGCGAAAGCGGCACATGCACAGCCATCTGGTCGCCGTCGAAATCCGCGTTGAACGCGGTGGTGACCAGCGGATGAAGTTGGATCGCCGAGCCTTCGATCAGGATCGGTTCGAACGCCTGAATGCCGAGGCGGTGCAGGGTGGGCGCACGGTTCAACAGCACAGGCCGTTCGCCGATGACGCCTTCCAGCGCCTCCCACACTTCGGGACGGTTGCGTTCGATTAACCGGCGCGCGCCCTTCACATTGGCGGCATAGTTGTTTTGCACGAGGCGTGCGATCACAAATGGGCGGTACAGTTCGAGAGCCATGCTCTTCGGCAGACCGCATTGATACAGTTTGAGCTGCGGACCCACCACGATCACCGAACGACCGGAGTAGTCCACGCGCTTGCCGAGCAGGTTGCGTCGGAAGCGGCCCTTCTTGCCTTTGAGCATATCGCTCAACGACTTGAGTTCGCGGCGCCCGCGGCGGGAGAGTGCCTTGCCGCGCTGTGAGTTGTCGATCAGGCTGTCCACCGCCTCCTGCAACATGCGCTTCTCGTTGCGGATGATGACATCCGGTGCACCGAGTTCGAGCAGTCTCTTCAGACGGTTGTTGCGGTTGATCACGCGGCGGTACAGATCGTTGAGATCGGATGTGGCGAAACGGCCGCCGTCGAGCTGTACCATCGGGCGCAGGTCGGGCGGGATGACCGGGAGAATGGTCAGGATCATCCATTCGGGGCGGTTGCCCGAGCGCTTGAACGCCTCCGCCACCTTCAGCCGCGTGGTGGCCTTCTTGCGCTTCTGCTTGCTCTTGGTGGTCTTCACCTCATGCCAGAGTTCCTCGGCGAGTTTGTCGAGGTCGAGGCGCTCGAGGATGTCATAAAAGGCTTCGGCGCCCATGTCGGCGCGGAAGACCTGACCCCAGCGCTGCTTGAGTTCACGGTAGCGGCTCTCGCTCAGGAAGGTGAACGGGCGCAGCTCGAGCAGTTCGTCGCGCTGGCGCGAGGACTGGTCGGACGAAGCAACGGTTTGATCCTCCAATTGCGAGCGCAACGCTTCCATCTTGAGATCGGCATCCGCTCTGACGCGTCCTGTCTCCATCTTTAAGGCTTCGATCTCCTTCGCGCGCTGATCCTTCAATTCGTTTTCGACCGCTTCGAGTTTCTTCTGGACGATCTTCTGCACCTGGGTGATGTGCTTGGCGGCAACCTTGTCGCCAGCATCGAGGATCTTCTCGTCGGTGAGTTCGAAGACAATGGTCTTCTTGCCATGTTCGCCCATCTGACCCTGCAGGAGTTTTTCGAGTTTCTGCCCCTCTTTGATCACGGGGTCGAGCTTTTCGGCGATAACTTCGTCGTAGCCCTGCTCGAGGGCAGCGATCTTCTGGTTGATATCTGCCAGCGTGTGATCGCGTTTGGTTTTGACTTCCGCGATCTTGGAATTGATGTCTGCTGCCTGCTCGCGCTCGGAGACGGAGATCTCATCCTCGATGCGCTTGAGAGCCTTGTTGCGCGCTTCCTCATCCACATAAGTGACTACGTATTGCGCGAAGTAGAGCACCCGGTCGAGGTTGCGGCGCGAGATATCCAGCAACATGCCGAGATAGGATGGGATGCGGCGGGTGTACCAGATGTGTGCGACGGGGGTGGCGAGGTTGATGTGCCCCATGCGCTCGCGGCGCACGGCTGCGCGGGTCACTTCGACGCCGCATTTATCACAGATGATGCCTTTGTAACGGGGGTTCTTGTATTTGCCGCAGTAACACTGCCAATCGCGCTGGGGTCCGAAAATGGCTTCGCAGAACAAGCCATCTTTTTCGGGGCGGAGGCGGCGGTAGTTGATGGTCTCGGGCTTGAGCACCTCGCCGTACGACCAGGACATAATTGTCTGCGGCGAAGCCAGACTGATGCGCAGTGCGGTTAATCCCTTGGTTTCCACAGGTTCTCTCCTGAATATAAAGAAGGTGACGATCGAGCCTGTCTCTGTATAGCGTGTAGTCGGCTGGTACAGAGACAAACAAAGGCAAGCGCTTCCAGATTATTTTCTGAAGCGCTTGCGGTGTTTTGCTCGTTTTTTTACATCCAACGGGGTAATTATACGCGTAATGAAGGGAGAGTCAAGGTTGGACGCATAAGAAATGCATCTGAGAAACTCAAGTTACCAGCCCCTTCGCAAAGGACAAAACCGCCTTCACATCCTTGTAGTTTGTGACCATACCCACCGAGATCCGCACCGCCCCGATGGACTTGCCGTCGAAACACATGCGGAAATCATCCTGTGACAGTCGTTCTTCGTGACCAGGTTTGGTGAAGCACACATCCAGTTCGACGCGCGAGACACCCAGTGCAACCTCGCCCGCGCCAGGGTTGCAGAAGCAGCCTGTCCGCAGGGAAATATTGGCATTATTTGCCTGCGCCTCGATGTAGCGGTGGTCGAAGACGTTCCCATCCTGGTCGTAAAAATTGACAGTGACCGCGCCGCCTCTCCCTTCGCCCGTAGTTGGTCCGTAGATCCGGACGAGGTCCGCGCCGTTGGCGTGTTTCAAGGCGGTGAGATTATTCAACAGCCAGCCGGTGAGGCAGTGCACGCGCTCATGGATCACATCGTAGCCGATCGACTCGAGGTGCTTCAGTCCAATCTCGACGGCGGGAATGTTGAGGTAGTCTATCGTGCCGTCCTCGAAGGCAGAGGAGCCATCCGCCATGTAGAATTTCTCGCCGATCACCGAGGCGACGGTGATTGTGCCGCCTGCAAACCACGGGCGGTGCAGTTTCGCCAGTGTCTGCTTGCGCGCGATCAACGCGCCAATTCCGGTGGGATAGCCGAACATTTTATAAAATGAAACGGGGATGAAATCAGGCTTCACTTTGCCCAGATCCAGC
>DATKAU010000183.1:0-5023 GCA_035514655.1 Anaerolineales bacterium | reverse complement strand
GCAAAAGGCGCGCAAGGAACTCGAAACGCTGGACAAGGTGGCGGCGGAGTTCCATGAACACCAAACAGAACGCGCGGCGCTGCAGGAACAGATCGCTGTTGAGAGGGCAAGGTTGGAAGAGGAGCGGAGAGGGCTGACGGTGGAGGAAGAGGAGATCGGTAACCAGTCATCAGTGATCAGCCATTTGCAGGATGAGATTGAAAATGTGCGGGAATCATTAGGCGCCACCGAGAAAAAGATCACTGAACGATCCGAAGTGGAGAACGAGCGCAACGCAGCGAGAGAGTTCCAAGCCGCCTTGAAGGTTGAAAACGACTCCTTAAAAGCGGATATGAACACGCTCAAAGAAAGGATCGAAACACTCAAGTCGGCAGAAGGTGCAACGTGCCCGTTGTGCGGGCAGGAGCTGAGCAGCGAGCACCGCAAGTCCACGCTCAAACAATTGGAAGAGGAAGGCAAACAAAAAGGCGACTTGTACCGCGCCAATCAAAAGGAATCCGCCGATCTCGCTGGACAAATTTCGAATTACGAATTACAGATCTCGGCTCTCAGTTCCGTCGAAAACGACCGTGTGAGATTCGCCAGTGAATTCTCGCAGCTCACTGAGCGGCTTGAAAGCCTGAAGTCTGTTGCAAGGGAGTGGGAATCCACGGGAAGAAAGCGTTTGAAGGAAGTGGATAAAATGCTGGAAAACGGCAAATATGCGGTTGAGGCGCAAAAACAACTCACCAAACTCGATAAGGAACTTGCCAAACTCGGCTACGATGCATCGGCTCACGATGAAGCGCGCGAACGGGAAAACGAGTTGCGTCGTGCGGAGGAGGACTTCGTCAACTTGAAATCGGCCAGGGAAGTGAGCAGGCAGATCGATGGCGAAATTGCCAGTCTTGAATCTGAAATCGCAAACCGAAAATCGGAATTCGAAACACTTGTGGCAGAGCACCTCTCCGCGCAAGCCAGCCTTGAATCCGCAGAATCGCAGGCGCCGAATATCGAAGAAGCCGAGCGCGAACTGTTCCGCCTGCGCGAGGAGGAAAACCAGGCGCGCGCCGAGCTGGGCGGGGCACAGCAGCGTGTGGACGTGCTCAAAACCCAGCGCACCCGCAAAGCCGATTACGAGAAGGAACGCGAGGAACTGCAAAAACGGATTGCCCAACACAGGACCCTTGAAACCGCGTTCGGCAAGAACGGTGTCCCTGCCCTGTTGATCGAACAGGCGTTGCCGCAGATCGAAGAGAAGGCGAACGAACTGCTGGATCGTTTGTCGGACGGCGCGATGTCGATCCGCTTTGTGACACAGGCGGAATACAAGGACAAAAAACGCGACGATTTGAAGGAGACGCTCGAAATTCAAATCAGCGACTCAGCCGGCATGCGAAATTACGAAATGTATTCGGGCGGCGAAGCGTTCCGCGTCAACTTTGCCATCCGGCTGGCGCTTTCGGAGATCCTTGCCCAACGCAAGGGTGCGCGCCTGCAAACGCTGGTCATCGACGAAGGCTTCGGCTCGCAGGACACGCAGGGGCGACAGCGGCTGATCGAAGCCATCAACCTCGTCAAACCGGATTTCGCGAAAATCCTCGTCATCACCCATCTCGACGAACTCAAAGATGCGTTTCCCACGCGGATCGAGGTCGAAAAAACCGAACGGGGCAGCACACTTCAGGTTATCTAACCGCAAGGCTCCTGCGTGCGGATCGTCATGACTTTCTTTCTGATTTCCACCGCGCTGTTTATCGGGGGCATGATCATCGTAATTTGGATCCACAACCAGTATCATCTCGATATCATCGTCGAGCCGGCAGCGCCTCCGGCAAATGCTCCGCTCATCTCGGTCTGCATCCCCGCGCGGGACGAGGAACGCAACATTCGCGCATGTGTCGAGTCAGTACTCCGGCAGGATTACCCAAACTACGAAGTGATCGTCCTCGACGATCGCTCCACAGATACGACTCCAGAGATTCTTCGCGGCTTCACATCTCAGAATGACAAACTCCACATCATCCACGGCTCGGACCTCCCTCCGGGCTGGGCAGGCAAACCTCATGCCTTGCACCAAGCCTCTGCCGCGGCGCGCGGCGAATGGCTGTGCTTCGTGGATGCGGACACCTTTCTCGCGCCTGAAGCGCTTTCAGCGTGCCACGCCAAAGCCATCGAGATGCATGCCGACATGTTCACCATCATGACCTTCCAAATCATCGGCTCGTTCTGGGAGAAAACCATCATGCCGTTGGTGATGACCGCCCTCTCCGTTGGGTTCAGCCCGCGCAAGGTCAACGACCAGAATCGCAGAGACGCCATTGCCAACGGTCAATTCATCCTCATCAAGAGATCGGCCTATGAAGCGATCGGCGGGCATGCCAGTGTGAAGGATCAGATCGTCGAGGATAAAGCCATCGCCGAACAGGTGAAATGGAGCGGATATCGATTGATCGTCGCCGATGGGACGCATGTGGCGCGCACGCGCATGTACACATCCCTGCCTGAGATTTGGGAAGGCTGGACGAAGAACATCTACCTGGGCTTGCGTGACCAGCCCGCCTTGCTATGGCTGGGCGTGTTCGGTGCGTTTCTCGCCGTGGTAGCCGCGTTGTTTATGCCGATCTGGCCCCTGCTCGGATTGATTTGGTATGTGCAGGGAGGCGGCGCATTGGCGCTGGGAGTGATCCTGAAATCAATAACCCTGTGGGTTATGCTCGTGTATCTCCGCGCGCGAGCGGCGATGGGCATGAAGATCTCCCCATGGTACGCTCTTACGACTCCACTCGGCGCGGCAGTCTTCGGGGCGATGATGTTCGCCTCGGCATGGAAGGTTATCTCCCGCAGAGGAGTCACATGGAAGGGAAGAACGTATCGACCTGTTGAATGGAAGGAGTAACTCCATGAAGAAACTGGCAATATTGATGATTACTGCAAGCCTGATTCTCGCAACCGCCTGTGCTCCGAAAGAGGGGATCGAAGTGCGCGGCGCATGGGTGCGCACAGCCGCGCAGGGTGAGAACGGCGCTGTCTACTTTGTTATACACAATTACTCAGCGGAGGATGACTCCATCATCGGCGCCTCGTCAGACGTCGCTGATAATGTGGAGATTCACGAAAGCACCATGAACGGCGACGTGATGGAAATGAACATGGCACATTCCGTTTTGCTCCCATCCGGCGGGGATGTCGAGTTCGTCCCCGGAGGGCTGCACATCATGCTGGTGAAACTCAATCAGGAGCTCACGATCGGCGGAACCATCGAACTCACCCTGCACTTTGAAAACAGCGCGGATGTTCTGGTGACCGCTCATATCATGGCGGGTCCTGAACACGATGATGATTAGCAGGGGTGAACGATCAACAGCAGGTTGATGGCATCAAAACCATTACGCGGATCCAGAATGGGACGGATGTACTAAATATTCGTGGGAGCGTTGAGGAACTTATTTCCACACGTAGTCGTCTACCCCGCATAGGAGATTACGACCATGAAAAAGCTATTACTTATCACATTGGCTCTTGTTCTCGCCGCGTGTTCCGCGGCACCAAGCGAACCTGAGACTCCCCCAACAGGGTCCCCTGCGGCTGAACGACAGACCTGGGAGGATGCAAACATCTCCCAATACCGGTTTGAACTGACTTTGAGCTGTTTCTGCGCCTTCCGCGACCATATGCCGTTGACCATCGAAGTGAGGGATGGCAAAGTTGTATCCATCACCCGGGCTGATGGCCAAGCGGTTACTCCGGAAGACCCCAACTACGAGTTCTATCTCACGTACGGGACGATCGATGACCTCTTCACAAGGATAGAATCCGCCAAAGCCGACCCCGAAGCTGGCGAAGTCACCGTGACCTACGATCCCACCCTCGGTTACCCGGCGGATGCCTCAATCGATTACATCCTGCTCGCAGCCGACGACGAAATGTACTTCACCGTCTCAGGGTTTGAAACGCTCCCTTAATCAGGATCAACCCTAGGCTGGGAATGCCTGCGTTGAGCGCAGACGAAACAAGGCAAATAAAAAACAGCGGACGTGTCGAACGTCCGCTGTGCATTTAATTTATGCGGTTGCATCCTTTGCGCAACGCTCGTTTTAGAGTCAAAGCTGGACTTCGATCAATTTCATGACTGCATATCGCCGAGCATAACCTGATCCGTGCCGTGATCGATCTCCCAAGGGTAGACGATGAATGCGTCGGTGACCGCGGCGTAATACTCGGGGCGCACGCTCCCGAACAGATTGCGGTACGGGTTGAAATGCAGTACGCACGTTTCAGGGAATCCGCCTGCTGCGGAGACGCGGTTCTTCACGGCGGTGATCGTCCGCCCGGAACCCCATACATCGTCGACGATCAACGTTGGGCGCGCCAGCAATTTATCCTCTGCGGGGAATTGGATGAACTCAGGCCAGACAATCAGCTTGGATCTATCGGTTTTCAGCTGCGCCGGGAAGTCCACCGCCGCCGTCAGGATGTGCGTGATGCCCATCGCCTCGGCGAGCATCCCGCCCGGGATGATCCCGCCGCGCGTGATCATCACCATCGCGGTGAATTCGCGTTTGAACTGCGGGATGAGGTGATCGATCAGGCGATCGATTTCATCCCAGGTGATTATTTCGCGGCGGGGTTCGGGTTGCATCGCTTCGACTGCGCTCCTTATGGTCGCTCCGCTCAGCGCGGACTAGCCGAGTACAGCCGCCAGCGGCGCTGGCGCGGCGACCTGAATGGGCTGGCCGGCAGCCTGCGCCTTCTCGGCTTCGCGCGCCCACAGGTATAAACACGTGTGGTAGGAGGTGGCTGTGTACGAGTTGACAACGCTCGTCACCATGACGAGGGTGAAAAAGATCAGCACGGCAGCGGCGATCGCAATGATCGATACTACATTGATTCCGCCGGTGAGGTATAAGGCGCCTCCTCCAATGGCAAGCGCGAGGATGAATCCGCCAAAACCAAGCACAAAACCGATCAGCCCGTTCACCCAGCGCACGCCGACGGTGCTGATACCTATCAAGAGTAAGTTCTGTTTCGTGATGTTCAGAAC
>DATKAU010000182.1:0-3652 GCA_035514655.1 Anaerolineales bacterium | reverse complement strand
CGGAATACGATCCATTTGAGCCAGTCGGCGCCCTGCAGGATCTCCCATTGCGGGCGCTGCCGCCAGATGAAATCCTGCCCGCGATACGCGGAGGGTAAGCCCGGGTCTTCCATGATGGGCGTGATCAACAGCGGCGGCGCGATCTGCGGGTCGAGCGTCGAAACCACATTGACCATGTGGTTTCGTAGAGTCCACTCGATGGCGGAGGAATCGATCCCCGTCAGCGTAACAGGCTGGGATCGGGCGTGACCGAGGCTGAATTCAGAGACTTCCTCCACGCTGGTGATCAACAGATCTGCCTGAAGCGGTTTGAGATCGGCTGTCCACAATTCCACGCCGCCGGGGCTTCTCAACCCGCTGGCGCCCCACGCCGCGCCGAGGCTGTAAACCCCGATGGCTGCAGCGAACGACCAGGTGATGCCGATCCGCGCGATGCGCGCCGACCAGCCGAACGCCACCAGCGCAGCGAACATGATGATCAGGGCAACCGACCCAAACAGCACGAGGATGCGCGGATTTTGCACCTCGCCGAAGAAGCGCACGGTGGTTGCCACCTGGCCATAGGGGTTGAGTGCGACGCCCGCCACGTTGAACCACACGAATATCAGGAGGATCACCGACGCGAGGGCAACCAGCCCCGCCTCCATCCGTTCGTCGAGATGAATGTCAATCGCGTACGAGAGTTCAAGCGCGCCCAAAACAAGCAGAGGCAGGATCGCCCACGCTAGTTCCGCGGGCTGGCGGTAAAACACCGCGAGCAGGAGCGAAACGCCGATCCACAATGTGAGCCGCGTGATGCGCCTGCTTTTTGTGCGAACCCCGCGAATGACGGCGAGCATCATCAAAAAGATGCCAAGCGGTTCATACGCAACGAACGTGAGAAGGATTCGTCCTGGCGGGGTTTCCGTCGGTGTGACCCAGCCTGAAAAATACGCCGGGATCGAAGCGAGCCAGGCGCTCAACCCGTTGGGAACGATGAAGAAAAGTGTGCCGCCGACGAGAAGAGTGATGAGGAGGGGGAGAATGAAGGAACGTAATTCGTTATTGGCAATCGGAGGTTGAGAAACCGGGGACTGGTCTTCCGCTGGTTTGGGTTCCGTCCCCTTGAGAAAAAGCCAGGTGAGTCCCAATGTCAGCAAACCGGACCAAATCGAAGGACCCGAAAGTAGCGCAAGCCCGGCGGCGATCCCTGCATGGATCAGACGTTTTTCCCTCCACATCGCCCACGTGAAGAGCAGGAACGTCACCGCGAGTATCGTCCCATTTGCCTGACGCGAGAGCGCAACGAGACCCGGATCGAAGGCGAAGAAAAACGCCAGAATCAGCGCGGCGCGGGGTTTCAGTTTATCGCGGAAAAAATACGGGAGAAAAACCAGCACACTTCCCGTGAGGGCAGGGATGAATCTTGCAAGAAAGTTCGTGCTTTCGATGATCGCAAAGAAAATGCTGGTGAAGAGAATGTACGCAGGCTGCGGAGCAAGAATGGGAGATTCCCCGCGTGCGATCGCAAGCGATTGCAGCGCCAGCGCGGCCTCGGAATCGGTGAGCGGACTTGCACCCAATTGGATCATGCGGAAGCCGATGGCAACAAGAAAAGCCAGCCCGTACAGCCAGCCTTCGTTTTTGATGCGGGAGGAATTCATCATGATAATTTTACCCTCGATCATCATGTCGTTGCGAGCGCCGGAGGCGCGAAGCAATCTCTAATTTTGCGAGGGGATTGCTTCGTCGCCGCTACGCGGCTGCTCGCAATGACAATGAGTTACGGCACTTCATAGATTGCCACATTCCCCTGTTGAAAGACCAGTTTCAAGAAGCTGTTGAATTTTTCCTCGTTCACGCGGTAGGTTGTCCGTTCGAGGTTGCCAACGTAGACGTATCGGATGTCATGGCGATTAATGATCTCCTGCGCGGTAAACCAGTCTGGTGTTGAGTACAGAGTTTCGATATCCTGCGCGCGCGATCCCTGCAGTGACTGGTCGCGCCATTGCCCCTCGTGGTTGCCCCAGCCGAGCACAGTGGGCAGGCCGGTGTAGATAGAAATGCGGGCGTAGGAGGAATATGCACCGCCCACCGCTTCTGCCACCACACCATCCGGCGCCGATTGCAGCCACAGGATCGCCGCGGCTTCATCGGGGTTCTCGCGTCGTACACGGTTGAAATCGTCGAGGGTGAATCCGAACGGCGGCTGGAAGCCGTTTGTCTTCGTGTAGAACCCGAGTGTTGGATATGCCAACCCGACGATCAGGACGAAAACGAAGATGATGGTGAATAAAACATTCGCCGCGCCGCGCAACTGGCGAAACAGGACAGCCGTCCCAAAAGCGGCGGCGAGACTCAACAGAATCCATGCCTGATAATAAAACTTGAACACGGTGTTGATGCGGTATCCGAAATTATCGCGGAGATATAAAAAGTCCGGACCGAGGATGAGAAGCGTCCCCAGCCCAACAAGCAGAAGCGGAAAAACAAAAGATTGTTGATCCGTATCGGCCACAAGATTTTCATCCATGTGCGACGTGCGATTTGTAAAAAGAAATGAAAGGGCAGGCACAAGAAAGAAGAGCAATGTGATCAAGCTTCCGATATATGCGAGCCGGAGAAGAAGACTTTCGGCGACGAACGCGCCGGCATCCAGCCCCTGCGCTTCGAGTATCCCGTTGATCAAATCAGGCTGGATGCGCAACGCAAGGAAACCGATCACGAACATTGCCGCAAGCAGCGCGATTAAAAGAATCACTGTCGTCCATATTCCCGCCTGCCAATTGGCGTGTATCTTCGCACGCACAAGATATAAAATAAACGCGAGGATCGGGATGAACAACGTCCCCCACATCACCCACAACTGCGCGCCGCGCGTGGGAAACATGAAATTCGGCACCACCCCGCCCGCCTGCGAATCGAAGCCGATGAAAAATGGAAGATACATGATGTACCCGGCGAGCAACGCGGGGATGGCAAGCAGGAGAATGTCTTCGATTCGTTCCCGGCTCCAGCCTGCCTCGCGGACCCGCGCCAGCGCGTAACTGAAAACGATCACCGTCACGCCGGTAAGCACGTCCCACGTGTTGAGGAATGCCAGCCCTCCGAGGATCAAAGAGATGAGGATGAATCCTGTTTTGCTGATGTGCAGGTGACCGAAATACAAATTGATGCTGCCCCGCCACCCGCCGAGGAATAAATTGAAGGCGAAGGCAATTGCCAGCAGAACGAATGGCATCGCCAGCACGTGCGGGTGAAGATCGCCGAGCACATACGAAAAGGCGGGGAACTCGTCGATGACCTCTCGGAAGGATCCATTCAGTTCATAGTCCTGCACCACGCGTGAGGCGCGCCACCACCACCAGAAACGGTCGGGCATCCATGAAACAGATTGTGCGGGAGCGTCGCGCAGTTCAGGGATGTCGAGCCACGTCCAGAAGTTGGCGCCGTCCTCCCAGAACAATCCGCGGCGGTGAAGGACTTCGAGAAAGCCTTCCACGTGGGAGATGAGCAGGAGGAAGATGGGAGTGAGAAGGGGAATAAATGTTGACGATGGACGATGGACGGGGGACGATGGATCGTCGGAGGCTGGAGACCGAAGATTTGACAGCAGGTTGTACAAGATCCCGTATGCGCCGACGGAAGACAATGCAAATATCAGCGCAATCAT
>DATKAU010000181.1:0-8406 GCA_035514655.1 Anaerolineales bacterium | reverse complement strand
GTCCCATTGGATCCGCCAGGCCAATATCTTCGCCAGCCAGAATGATCAATCGCCGGATGATGAAGCGCGGATCTTCGCCTGCGTAGACCATTTTGGCGAGCCAGTACAAGGCAGCGTCTGGGTCGCTTCCACGGATCGACTTAATGAACGCTGAAATCGTATCGTAGTGCGCGTCCCCGTCCTTGTCATAAAGTACAGCGCGGCGTTGAATGGACTCTTGCGCCACATCCAGGGTGATATGAATTACCCCGTCTTTTTCGGGCTGTGTGGACTCGACCGCCAATTCAATGGCGTTTAGTGCATTCCGTGCATCGCCGGAGGCAACTTCGATCAGGTGGGTGCGCGCATCGTCGTCGAGTTTGATGTTTTTATTTCCGTAGCCGCGTTCCTTATCTGAAAGGGCACGGTCGATGAGAATGCCGGTTTCCTGTTGATTCAAATTTCGTAGTTGGAAGACGCGCGAGCGCGAGATCAACGCCTTGATGACTTCGAAATACGGATTCTCGGTCGTGGCGCCGATGAGGGTGACGACTCCCGCCTCTACGTGGGGGAGGAGCGCGTCCTGTTGTGCCTTGTTCCAGCGGTGGACCTCATCGACAAACAGGATCGTCCGTTCATTGTGTAAACGTCTGCGCTCCATCGCTTCGTCGATAATGACTCGAAGATCCGCTTTGCCTGCGAGGATCGCAGAGATTGTGACGAATCGGCTTTTGGTTGTATTGGCAATCACCTGTGCAAGTGTGGTTTTGCCCGTTCCAGGAGGTCCCCACAATAGGATGGACGAAAACATGCGGTCTGATTCGATGGCGCGGCGTAGGAGTTTGCCTTCGCCGACGATATGTTCCTGCCCGATATACTCGTCAAGCGTGCGTGGGCGCATCCGTGCGGCAAGCGGCGCTTCGGATTTCATCCGTTCCTGCATGGCGTGATCGAAGAGATCGGGCATGATGATGGATTATACCCTCACCTCCAGCCTCTCTCAGGTTGACCAATGGGGTCGAATCAAAAAGGGCGCCGCGAGACGCCCAGAGAGCAGAATCAATTTCCGGCTTAGAACGAGGCGATAGCAGCGTCCTTGTCCGTAAAGGTTTCGATGAACATGTCGAACCCTGCGGTTTCAAATGCCACGCGCGATTCTGGTGAAAGGTTGAGGAGTTTCAGGTGCGGTGATTTGTACGTCCCGGCGCTGATCCCCTGTTTAACTTCCTGGTCGGTCAAGTTGGAGGCGGGATCAAACGCGCGGAGCTGGTTGAATATATCGTTGAAGGCGCGCAAGCCGGCGCTGCTGACGAACCTCGTGTGGGAGAGATCAACGAGGATATGGCGCGCGCCGTCCTTCATCAGTTCGTTTGCCTTCGTCTGGAATTGTGAGTAGGTGCCAGAGTCGATATTCCCGTCCACGTGGATAACGGTGACAGGGACCCGTCCATTTTCAGTGAAAACTTTCATTTCCATGGGATTCTCCTTGTTCTCGCGTGAGTTGTTATTTTACCCGACTGCTGGCGGCTGGGAAGGCTCGGATGGGGCGAAGTCGGTGCCGTCTGGGATTTTAACCCCATAATCCTGCGGAGGATATCAAACCAGAAGGGCGAGCCCTGCGAGGCCGGTGATGAACCATCCGAGGTATTTGGAATACCAGTCCCGTGGAGTCTGGGGACTGGCATCCGCTGTCCAGCCCACAGGGAGCGACATACTGTTGATTTTCGCAAGGGTGTTGTTGAGCCCCACCTCGTCATTCGGATTCAGGTTGCCAGCCTGTGCAACGATCGCCTGACGCAGAGTCGGTTGAGTCCAGAGTTTGTTGGCGATGTATACCGTATCGACGTTGAATAAATATGCCAGAACCAGGCCGATCACGAACGCGGTAACAGTTATATTCCTGCGGTATATATCCGAAGCCTTGCTCATGGCGGCTTCGAACCACTCCTGCACGTTCCTGCGATATTCGTCGAGTTTACCAACCGCCTCCATTGCGCCGGGATCGACGTTCGGTGAGAGGGTACGGATTGCCTGATACAACGGTTTCCCAGCATTGGTTTCAGGGATGGTGAGGAAAAGATCCACGGCGGCTTTGGCGAATATATCACCGGGAATTTTTGCAGGCTTGCGTTTCGACCCGAAAAAGGAGGTGGTTTCCAGCGAGCGGATCAACCCGTGGTTGTATAGTTCGTCCACGGTTTTGCCGTCGCCGCTGAACATGCCATTAATCTGGTTTTTCAGAAAACTGGAACGCACGCCAAACAAGTCCGTGACAAATGCCTGAATCTGGCTGGTTGCCACACTGATAACCAGCCATGTCGTGACCAGACCGATGATGACTTCAAGAATTGCGTCAAGATGCAATGCATCCTCCTTCGAACAGCGATGACTGGGATGGTATGCCTAGTATATAAGTTTGTCTTGTGAAATACAAGCCCTGCCTGAGAAATTATGCGTTCGGGGTTTCGGGCAGTCCTTGTTGGTGCGAGCGGTTGACGATGTAGATGCCAAGCAGGGCAATGGCCCCTCCAATACCCTGAAACAACGTCGGTGTCTCATGCAATAATGGAATGGCAAGCAAGGCAGTGACCACGGGTTGAAGCACCATCGTCGGGGCAACGATGGATGCGGGGAGATGCCCGAGGGCATAGGCGAGCGCGATATAACCGATCAGCTGCGAAACGAGCGCGGTGGCGAGGAACACAAGCCAGGTTTGTGTCGTGTACCCACTGAAGGAGTTGCCGAGCAATACATTTATGACCAGCAGCATGATACTTGCCCCAACGCCCACGAACCAGGTATGAGTCACTGAATCAAAATTGGCGCGGCTTTTCTCGGTGAACAGGTAATACCCGCCGTAGAAAAAACCCGTGAAAGTCGCCATGATATCACCGATACCAAAGCGGGGATGAAGGATGAAATCTGTGCCCATAATCAATGCCGCGCCGGCAAACGTGACCGCGAGGCCGCGCCAGAAGTCACGGCTGAGTTGTTTTTTCAAGATCAACCATGTGCCGAGTGCAACCCAGAGAGGAGCGGTATTGCCGAGCAGTGTTGCATTTGCGGCTGTGGTGTAATCGAGGGAGGAGGTCCAGAGCGCCAGGTCGAGCGCGGTAAAGACACCGGCAAGCAGCGGGAACATCACCGAACGCGATGCGATGGAAGTATTTGTTCTCGCGCGCGGGAGGAAAAAAGGAAGCAATAAAAATACGGAAAAGAAGAGCCGATAGAATGCTGTCATTGGTCCGGGTGCATCTGCCCAGCGCACGAACATCGCTGAAAAACTCAGGGCAAGCACGCCGATCCCGAGAGCGGAATAGGCGAGGATGGATTTCTTGTCCGCCATGGTGTTAAATTTGAAGCCGGTCGAGGATGGAGGGAATTTCGATTAACGTGGGAGCCACCGCGTCAGGCTGGACCCGGATTTGATCCTCCCGAATCGACTCGGTGCGCCGTTGAAGCCAGATCGCATACAACCCCGCATTTTTTGCACCGGCAACATCCGCATCGGGGTTGTCTCCCACCATCACAGCCTCTGCGGAGAGAAAATACCAGTTGGAAAGCGCCATTTCGAATATGCGCGGGTGGGGCTTGCGATATCCACACGCCGCCGATGTAAGGACAAAATCGAAGAAGGATCGTATTCCAAACTTCTCGGTCAGTTGCTGTACATCGCGGTCGTCGCCGGCGTTGGAGATCAAGCCGAGACGGTAGCCGTTGTTTTCCAGCTTCTGGAGGGTGGGCACTGCATCATCTTCGAGAACCCAGTTTGTCTGGGTGACGGCAAACAACCGGTCAAGCGCGTTTCGGATGAGCTCGTCCGCCAGATCCCGGTGCCCCTTCTCAGCGAGCACATCCCGAAGCACGAATGTATAGGTGGTTTCGTGGAGATCGTGCTCCCGTTGTTTGAAATATTTGTCGAGCCTGCGTCGAAACTCAATTGGGAAAGTCGAGAGGTTGAGCTCCATGCCCTGTTCGCGCAGGTAGAGAGTCAGCGCCTCGTCTGCACGCGCATTGACTGCGCGGGCTGGTTCGCGTTCGTACATCAGTGTGCCGCCGAGATCAAAGATCACGGCTCGGATGAAGTTACGGGGCATCGATAGATTCTGATCTGCCTACCTGCACCTTAGCTGGTGTTCGATCGGCGGGCGAAAGAAATAATACTCGAGCCAGGGGTTCAAATCTGTGAGGATGGGCGAGTCTGCCTCTCTGGATTGGATGCAATTTCGATCGGCCACAAACTTGCTGAGCACATCGTCGGGGTTAATCATTTCATACATGGAGTCTGCGAAGAGTCCCTGGCTGTTCGTGATGTAGGCGGTATACGCAATTTCAAGGTATTGCCGATCGTACTCGAGATGTTCGTTTCCGGCGGCAAGCCATTCACGGAATTGATTGACAAAGGGAAAGACGCTCGCCGCAGTGTTCGGGATGATGTGTCCTTCATTGAACCAGGCACAGAATACACCGCCGGGTTCGAGGTGCGCCTGGTATAGCAGCATGGCTTCCCTGGAGTACAAATTGTTATGCCCGCTCGTAAAACTGTAGAGCGGATCGATGAAAATCATATCGTATTTTTCCCCGGGATTCGCATAGAGGAACCGGCGGCCGTCATCCCCAATATAGGTCACACGAGGGTCGTCGAGCGTGCGCTGAGCCACGGCTGCATATTGCCGGATGAGCGGACCGAGATCATCCATCAATTCGACGATGGTTATTTCCTCCACGCCGGGCATCTGCGTCAGGAAATATGCAGTATTCGATCCGCCGATACCGATGATGAGGATTGTTTTTGGCTGGCTTGCACTCGCGCAGGAAAGTGCCGACCGTTCATACGTACCGCGTGTGGGATAGAAACTGTTTTGGATTCCCCCAATCCACATGGTGGATGGTGTTGCCGGGGTGCTTCGATACCCGATCGCCAGAACGCTGTCCATTGATTCAGATATTATCGCGGGGATGCCTGTGGTGGTTTGAAATAGCCTTTCATAAAATTTGCCGCGCCACGGGAGGATCAGTACCAGGATCAATATGCAAGCTGGCAGCAAGAGGTAGTTTCCGTTCAAATCATTAAATGATCTAAAAACTACTGCGGTGAAGGCAATGCTGAGCAAGGCAAGGATTTTCAGCGTCAATTCTGTGCCGAGTTGGTCAAGGAGGATAAAACTGATCACCAGAGATCCGGAAAGTGACCCAAAGATGTTCGCGAGGTGAATATCCCCTACGCGCCTTCCGGAAATCTTTGCGCTCGTTATGGCTATCCGGTCGAGGAGCGGGAGTCCGCCTCCCATGATCAGGCTGGCTGGCAGGACGAGAACGAGGATGGGGAGAAAATACTGGCTTAGATCTCCCAATGTCATCCGGCGGGAAAGAATAAATTCGCCTGAAAGGCGAAAATATGCACCTGCGGGATGTTGTGGATTTCGAAAATACTCGCTGATCCAGGGTTGTAGTGCCTGGATGTGCAATACCACCCAAATCAAGAGGAATGATGTGGCAGCGACAATGCCCGTTCCGAGCTGCAGTTTCCAAAAAAGACCTGCCCGGTCATTGCTTGTATCTGCCCTGTTGCCCCAAATTAACCCTCCGATCGCCAGACCGGCGAGGAACACGAACAAGACACTGGGAAAACCATATGCCGTACCCTTGTTGATAATGCCGAGGACCCGGAACCAGAGCATCTCAAAACCGAGGTTGATGAAACCGACGAGGAATGCCGCGAACAACACCCTGCGATAGGAAAGTTCGGCGCGTTGTTCGTCAATGCCTGTTTCCGTATCAACCATGGCTGAGAGTTGTTCCTGGTTCCCGATTAATGCGACTGCCCCCACACCGACAGCCACGTTTATTCCAACCGCCACCCAGAGCGCACCTCCAAACCCCAGCCAGCCGATGAGCAGGTACCCGGCTATCAATGTGCCAAATGCTGCACCGAGTGTGTTGATGCCATAGAGCAAACCGATAATATGACCAGAAGTTTCGACGCGATTGACGAAGGATTGCGTTAACAGGGGGAGTGTCATTCCCATCAGGAAGGTTGGGATAATAAGCAGTGTAAAACTAAGCAGAAAGACGAGCGGATATGGACTCCCCGCTGTTTCCCTGCCCATCCAGTGGATCAATGCTGGGCTGACCATGCCGAAAGCTGCAATCCCCAACTCCACCAACCCATACGTGAGAATCGGGTATTTAAGTTTATGGGCGATCCGCCCTCCCGCCAGTGAGCCAATTCCCAACCCTGCCATGTATGCGGCAACGATCAGAGTAATGGAAGTCATGGTGACGCCGAAGTAGGTTTCGAGCAGCCGCTCCCAGACGATCTGGTAGATTAGCCCGGCGGCACCGGAAAACAGGAACAACACAGCGACCCAAATCAATTGGAAATTGAATTTTCTCTTCGGTTGTGTCGTCATAACGGTTGTTCGATTAGTTTGCGTGAGGTTCCTGGGTGACCGGTCGATGAGGCAGTGTGGTGACGAGTACCTTGTCCACCCGGCGGCCGTCCATGTCGATTACTTCAAAGCGCAGCCCGTGCCATTCGAAGTGATCGGTCGATTGCGGCACGCGCCCAAGCGACATCATGACAAACCCGCTCAGTGTCTCGTATTCATTCTCGTGCGGCAGGAGGGGCAGCTTGAAGATCTCCTTGAAATCATCCACTTCGAGCATGCCGTCGAGCAGCCAGGAACCATCCTGTCGCTGGGTTGCCTGCGGTTCCTCCAGCTCGATTTGCCCCACAATCTCCTCGAGCACGTCATTGATGGTAAGCAGCCCTTGCAAGCCCCCAAATTCGTCAATTACCAGAAGGAGCTCAGTGCCCTTTTCCTTGAAAATTTCGAGTGCGCGCGATGCAAACATGGTTTCCGGGATGAAAAATGCCGGCTTGAGCATGTCTTTTAGCCTAATCTCTCCACCGCTCAGGCTTCTCACCAGCAGGTCGCGGGCTTTAACAATTCCCAATATCATATCCAAAGTTCCCTGCCGTACGGGAAATCGGGAAAACTCACATTCGGCGATCTTCTGGCGGATATCTTCAAACGAGTCGTTGATGTCGAGATAGACAACATCCGTACGCGGCGTCATTAGCGAATATACGCGTTGATCGCCGAGGCTGAACACGCCTTCCACCATATCATGCTCGGCTTCTTCGAAAATGCCCGCTCGTGTTCCCTGGTCGATGAGCACTTGTAATTCTTCCTCCGTAATCGGTGGATCAAGAGACGGTTTTACGCCTAGAAGTTTCAGCACCAGGTTTGTTGACACGCCCAGCAATTTGACGAGCGGCGAAAATGCCTTTGAGATAAAGAACAAGGGTCTCGCCACGGCACGCGCGATTCGTTCCGGGCTGTGCAATGCCAGGCGTTTGGGGACAAGTTCGCCAAGCCATAATGACAGGGCAGTGATGGTCACAACTACGATTGCTATGGCCATCGTTTCACTGTATGGAGCCAGGATTGGGAAGCGAGCCAGCCATAATCCCAGCGCGTCGGACAATGTCACGCCGCCGACTGCCCCAGCCAGCACACCGACCAGCGTGATGCCGATTTGAACTGTGGACAAAAAGACGTTCGGGTCTTCGAGGAGATGAAGCGCAGTGCGAGCTGACTTATCACCTTCATCTGCCTGTTGCTGAAGCCGTGCCTTACGTGAGGCTACCATTGCTGCCTCAGACATTGCAAGAACGCCATTTAATGCGATAAGCAATAAAATGCCGATGATTTCATTCCAATAACTCATGATTTCCTCTTGTTGGGTATTTTAAAAAATTGGGATTGCCCACCTCTTGTACTACCCCGAATCTGTAACGTTGGCTTGTGTCGCGAAACTCGGGCTGACTCAACCCTCACCAATGCACCCTGCAGGACAGGCGGCACGGTAATGGTAATCTGCCCGATGATACGATCAGTTTCTATGGGGACTTCAGACATGATCCTGTAAACAGTTATATACTCCCTGTATTGTACTATGAATAAGCCCTCATTCGACGTGGATGCCCGCTCCCGCTTCAACGCGCCCGATCACCCAGGCGGGTTGAAGCAATTCTCTCGCGCGGGCGAGGAAGGATTCGAGCCTCTCCGACGGCACACCGAGCAACAGCCCGCCGCTTGTTTGTGGATCGAAAAGGAGCATCTGATCCTCCTCGTCGATGGTTGCGTCGAAAGACACTTTCGATTCAAAATGGGCTTTGTTGTCGAACGCGCCTCCCGCGAAACAGCCTTTCCGGGCGTATTTCCGTGCACCTGAGATAAATGGGATGCTCGCCAATTCGAGCATCAGCGAGACCTTTGATGTGTCTGCCATCTCGAGCCCGTGACCGAGTATGCCAAAACCGGTAACGTCCGTGCCTCCGTGCAGGTTGAATTCAACCGCGAGCTGGCTGGCAGATTTATTCAGCCGCTTCATCCAATCAACAGCTTCCAGAACGTC